>JAAXXJ010000011.1:21897-24608 GCA_013334545.1 Nitrospirota bacterium
TCTCGCTCTGGCGGAAGCTCAAGAAGTACGGGCTGGAGGGGGAATAATTAGCATTCCGGGGACCTGATTGCCCTCCTGGAGAATGTTGTATGGGACAGCCGGCTCAGAAATCGAGCGGGCTTTTCAGCTCCTTGAGCGTCCTGCTCGGCATACAGTGGGTGTAGATCATCGTGGTCCGCACGTCGATATGGCCGAGCAGCGTCTGGATCTTCCGGAATGTCGTAGTTCGCCTGTAAAAGGTGTGTCGCGAAACTGTGCATGTTCTCTCCGTCGCTCCGCTCGGGCAGAGAACCAGGATCGGGTAGGAGGCGGGGTCGCCCTCGCCGGCCTCCCACACCACCGTACGTACGGTTCCGTATATGGCGGTTCCTGTCAGTCCGCTCTTTCGGTGACCTCGTCGCCTCCTGTCCTATAGGCACCCGGCTTTCCCTCGCGGCTTCCGTCCGCTACTTCCAGCCTAGGCCCTCTTCCGAGGCTTATACCAGAACAGTGAGAGATCTGACCTCAAGCTTCATGACGGGTTCGGCCCTTCATCCCGTTGGTGGCGGGACTATTATGGCCTCTGCTGACTTCTGTCGATTCATCACGAAACCTTACGGCCTCGTTGGCACAGGGCAAATCGGCAGACCTCCCAGGGTAAGACGCATGACCTTCGTCCCATATACTCGCCGCATCTACTTCCACACCTTCCGGATGGTTATCGGGCTTTGAGTCTTCTGGCCCTCTCGCCCAAGTGTGGCTGCCTCATATGCGGTTTCTGTTCGTCAGGCCGGGACTTTGCTTACAGCTTCCTTCGGATTCCGGGTCACCCCGGACACCCTTGCTGTTCGGCTAATGGTTCCTCCCCTCAAGGCCCATAGAGGACTTCCACCTCCAAGTCACCAGTAAGAAACCACCCTGACCGGCCTGTACCGAAGTACAATGCGTCATGCCTGGCATACCAAACAAAAAACGGCGGCCAAATCGACCGCCGTCCGCGTTTCCCTTCGCACATCCTTCCCTTATATTTAGAGCTTACTTTCCGAACACCTTCTTCAAGCAGGTCCGTGACCTGCGCCACCGGGTTCTTCCGTGTCCTCTCCTTCTGCTCGCCTGAATCTCAAGGGAGATCACATCGTTACCATCAACATCGCTGCAATTCGTGAAGTTCCTACCCCGGAGCCATCCAAATGATAACCGCTGCAATCCCGGAATTCTGCATGTGCACGTACGCGATAGTTTTGCTATAGTATATACAAGCGAAATATATAGTGCTCCATGCTGACCGGCATTCCTTCACCCGGCCCGCTCCCCCGAAGTAGGGAGAATGACGGTGAGGGACTTGGCATCTGGCGAGATCATCTGTGTGCATATGGGCGGGCAGGTTGTGTAACCGCCCGCAAAACGAAGCTGCATCACCACGAAAGGAGGCCCTATGCTCTTTGTTGCCATGCTTATCGTTACCCTGTTTGCATCCACTCCCGCCCCGGCAGGCGCGGAGGTAACCCGGCTGAACAGTGTTGAGCAGCTCGGAAAGGCCCTTTTCTTCGATACCTCTCTATCCGATCCCCCGGGACAGTCGTGCGCAGCCTGCCACGCCCCTGCCGCAGGATGGACGGGTGAGTCTTCCGCGGTCAATGCCGGCGAATCGGTCTACCGGGGAGCGCGCCAGGAGCGTTCCGGGAACAGAAAGCCGCCGAGCGCCGCATATGCGACACAGAGCCCTGTCTTTCATTATGATGGGAAGGAAGGCAATTTCGTCGGCGGGAATTTCTGGGACGGCCGTGCGACAGGATGGCTCCTTGGCAATCCTGCCGCAGAGCAGGCGCAGGGCCCGTTCGTGAACCCTGTCGAACACAACTTGCAGGATGAGAAAACGGTCGTGCATAAGGTCTGCAGCTCCGGCTATGCGCCGCTCTTTCGCCAGGTCTATGGCGAAACGATCTGCCAGAATACGATCCATGCGTACAATGCGATCGGACAGGCGCTTGCCGCCTTTGAGAGCTCCAGAGAGGTCAATGCATTTACGTCCAAATATGACCACTATCTGCAGAATCCAAGGAAATACCCTCTGACCAAACAGGAACTGCGCGGCCTCCGGCTATACGAAGACGAGAAGAAGGGCAAATGCGCAGAATGCCATCCCCATCGCCCGGATTCGCTCGGCCGGCCACCGCTGTTCACGGATTTCACCTATGACAACCTTGGCGTCCCCAGGAATCCGGCGAATCCCTGGTATACCATGCCAAAGGAGCTCAATCCGGACGGCGGCAACTGGATAGACACGGGATTGGCCGGATTCCTCCAAACAGTGCCGCGATTTGCACAGAACGCGGAAAGCAACCTGGGAAAGCACAAGGTCCCTACGCTTCGCAATGTGGATAAGCGGCCTTACCCGGACTTCGTGAAGGCCTACGGGCATAACGGCTACTTCAAGAGTCTGAAGGAAATAGTGCACTTCTATAACGTGCGCGACGTCCTGCCCCGGTGCGAAACCCAGCACAATGCGAAACCCGGAACGAACTGCTGGCCGGAGCCGGAAGTCTCCAGGAACATCAACAGGGAGGAATTGGGAAAGCTGGGACTCACGGAGGACGAGGAAATGGCCATCGTCGCGTTCCTGAAAACGCTCTCGGATGGCTGGTCACCTCAGACTGCCGGAGTCAAGGGTGGACCTTGAACCGCGTACAGATCCCTCAGCGTCGACCGCTCCACACCGTTTGATACTGAAC
>JAAXXJ010000012.1 GCA_013334545.1 Nitrospirota bacterium
TGAATGACAATGGAGAAAATTGAATTTGAAGTTCAGGGATCGGAAGCGCAGCCTTATAATGTGGTTTTTACAAAAAACGACCACGACATATCTGCGCATTGTTCTTGCCGCGCAGGACAAGTTGGATTGTATTGTAAACATAGAATTCGGATAATTATGGGCGAAGATGAGGGTGTAGTAAGTCATAATTTGCAGGATATTCATGCAATCAGAGAATGGTATAGTGGGACTGATGTAGAGGCTGCCATCAAAGCTCTGAGAAAAGCAGAAACGCATCTTGAGGAAGCCAAATCAGAAGTTGCAAAGCAGAAAAAGCGATTGGCGATAGTTCTAAGAAAGTAAGGGTAGCAAAATGAATAAAGATGAGTATGGCTATTTTGACGGGTTTAAGTGGGCGATGCCGAAAGCGTTTAAAGAGGCGCTTGCTGCATGTAGGTTTGAACAAGGAGACACACTGTATGATACGCGAAAGGCATATGATGGGTCTTGGAAAGATGCATCGAGTAAATTACAGTATTCTATTCAAGTTGAACTTCCTGTTCGAGGCTTAAAAACTAGATTTAAAAGTCTAGATGTTGTACCTATTGACGGAGTAGGTACTTCGCAAACAATTGACGATATAGGAAAGAGAAATGAGGATCTTATATTTGCAGATAATTGGAAGAGTAATGTAGTTTTAAAATTATCGACGCACCCAAATCTTAGTTATGAGACCATAAAAACAACCCAGGGCCATCTTTACATGATGCTGTGGAAAGGAAATATTGCTTATCTTGAGCAGTCTGCATGGAAAATTTCTATGCCAAGACTTGCGGGTGATGCTCGAAAAGAGATTCCCACTACAGAGCAAGTGCTCATTGGTAAATATGCATCAAATAAAAGACAAGCGCAATTGTTTGTCATGCCGATTGATGAAACGAGAGATGTATTATGGACAAAGTATCAACGCGTGAAAGAGACAATAGATAAACATTATGATTGTAGACAGCTTATACTCATGCCAGAAGAGATAAATCTGCCACATGCGGCAGAATATGTGCCAACACTTAGGTTCGCCGTCTTTGTATTTGAAAATGTTGGTATAAATACATTTTTCAATCATTTAAAGGAAGTGCTGTATACACCATCAAAGAATAGAAAAACAGATGTTGATCGATTTAAGTTAGAGATGCACGGTTATTTGTTTCCAAATAGATAGCAATCGCTATTCAAGTTTATCCGTATGACTAAAATACCGACTGATATAAAACGAAAAATTGAGGCATTAGTCGCAGAACTTAACGACCATGCTTATCGATACTATGTTCTGGATACACCTTCGATTGCGGATGCGGAGTATGATGAACTATATGGACTATTAAAGAACCTAGAAGAGAAATATAGCTATGTTTTGCAGAACTCTCCTACTCGTCGCGTAGGCGCGCCACCACTGGAAAGCTTTCGGCGTATTAGACATTCAGAGCCGATGTTATCTTTGGAAGATAAGCGAACCCCTGAGCAAGTCAGGAAGTTTGATTGGGATGTGAAGCATCGCGATGGGAATGTTGATTCATTTACAAAAGATAGCATTACAGATAAATCTAAAGATACTTATGTGGGACAATCGTGGGGAATGGCTGACTGGCGCAAAGCTAAGATAGTTGTCTCAATATCACCCTCAAAGAAAAATAGATATTTAATTAGCCATAGCAAAGACCAGACTATATATTTGTTGAGCGATGATACTAACAAGGTAGATTTATTTAAAGATGGCTTGGAAAAGAAGGCAATTGGTGAGGAAATCAAATATCCGTACGTTATTGAGAGAGAAGATGTCATAGATTACACCATTGAGCCAAAATATGATGGACTTGCTGTAGAGTTAACTTATAAAAACGGTGTTCTTGAGCATGCTACGACAAGGGGCGATGGTTATGAAGGTGAGGACATAACTCAAAACATTAGAACAATTAAGGCAATACCTCTTACCATAACCGGGGTTCAGCCAATTCCAGAAACAATTAACATTCGTGGTGAAGTATATATTCATTTAGATGATTTTGACGAGCTTAATCGTAAACAGCAAGAAAAAGGGTCAGCGTTATTTGCAAATCCCCGAAATGCTGCTGCTGGGTCGGTTAGACAGCTAGATTCAACTATAACTGCCGGTAGGCGACTGCACATGGTTTGTTATGGCATCGGATTGGTAAAAGACGTGAATATTAAGTCGCAAAATGACTTAATCGAATGGCTTCGGAAGGCACATTTCCCTGTACCGGAGGATTTTGGACTAGTATCAGGTATAGATGAGGTAATCAGTGCTATCCAGAAGATTCAAACTAAAAGAAGAAAATATTCTTTTGATTTAGACGGTGTGGTTGTAAAAGTTAATGATTTTACATTGCAACGCCAATTAGGAAATAAGACTCGAGAACCGTATTGGGCGATTGCGTATAAATTCCCTCCTCAGTCTGAAAAAACTAAGCTATTGGATATAACCCAAAGTGTCGGTAGAACTGGTGTGGTAACGCCTGTGGCAATACTGTCCCCAATTAAGATAGGTGGCGTAACGGTATCGAGGTCCACACTCCACAATTGGGATGAAATAGAGCGCAAAGATATTCGTATTGGTGATACCGTGCTGATCGAGCGGGCAGGTGATGTGATTCCAAGGGTAGTATCATTTGACATTAAAGAAAGGCTTGGCAACGAAACCAAATATCAGAAGCCCACGACATGCCCTGAATGCGGCTCGCACGTCGTCAGGCCCGAGGGTGAAGTTGCTTATCGCTGTATTGGTCTAAATTGTCCAGCACAGGTCCTCGAAAAGATTATTCATTATGCGTCTCGAGATGCGATGGATATTGAGGGTCTAGGTGAAAAGAATGTGGAACTTCTCTATAATCACAAGCTGATTGCTAGCTTTATTGATTTATATAAGCTTAAGGAAAACAAAAAACAACTGCTAAAATTGCCTAGGTTCGCTGAAAAGTCGGCTCAGAACCTCATTGATGCAATCGAAAAAAGTAAAAAAACGACGTTAAGTAGGTTTATTTATGGTCTTGGTTTGCAAGACGTGGGTGAGTTCGCGGCTAAACAGCTTGCGAAAAACTATAAAACCCTTGAAGAATTGTACCATGTTCAACTAGAACAAATAATCAATATCAAACAGATGGGAGAAAAACTAGCGACGTCTATATCCGAGTTCTTTAACGAAGAGGAGAATCTGCGAACACTCGCTTCTCTCAAGACACTTGGGGTTACAATTGATAATCCCGACTATCAAGGTGCGGGAAAGAAAGCCGGTGTGTTCGATGGCCTGACCTTCGTTATCACTGGTACGTTGTCGAAGCCCCGTGATGAGTATGAAGCGCTGATCGAGCAGAACGGCGGCCGGGCGGCCGGGTCGGTATCGAAAAAGACCAGTTACGTCCTGGCGGGAAGCGATGCCGGAAGCAAACTTGAAAAGGCGCGAGAACTGGGGGTGAAGGTGCTCACCGAGGAACAGTTCATGAAGATGCTTGGAGAAAAATAGCATGCGGATCGGCTTCCACGTCTCCATCTCCGGCGGCTTTTCCCTCGCGGTGCAGCGTGCCTTCGAGCTTGGCTGCTCGACCATGCAGATCTTCAGCCGCAACCCCCGCGGATGGACCGTCAAACCGATCGACCCGGACGACGTTGCTGAGTTCCGGAAGCTGCGGGAGCAGTACGACATCGGCCCGGTATTTGTCCACACCAACTATCTGATCAATTTGGCGTCCCCTAAACCCGACCTGTACCAGCGGTCCATCGAACAGTTCGTCATTGACCTAGAGCGGACCGAGCATCTTGGTGCGGAGTATCTGGTGACCCATCTCGGCTCGGCGAGCGGCCAGGAGCCGGAATGGATGATCGATCGCGTGGCCGATGCTTTGAACATGGCGATGAAGCTCCATAAGCCGCAGGCGACCATCCTGCTGGAGAACACAGCCGGGGAAAAAGGGGATGTGGGATACACCTTTGAGCAGGTGAGCGAGGTGATCTCGCGATTACGCAATAAGGACAAGATCGGCATCTGCTATGACACCTGCCACGGTTTCGCCGCCGGGTATGATGTCAGGACAAAGCGGGGCGTCGATACCGTTGCGAAAAAGATCGAGGAGACCGTCGGTCTGGAGAAGCTTAAGGGAATGCACCTGAACGACTGCCTCAGGGAATTCGATTCCCGCGTGGACCGTCACTGGCACATCGGCGATGGGAAGATCGGTGAGGCTGGTTTCAAGGCCCTCCTGAACCACGCGGCGTTCAAGGACGTACCGAAGATCATGGAAACACCGAAAGAGACCGAAGAGGACGATCCCCGGAACATGAAGAAGGTCCGCTCCCTGGTGAAATAGCCCTTTGCGTTCTCCTGAGTTCATGGTAGATTTTCCCTCCTGCAGTTATCCTGACCATACACCCTTATTATGCAGAACATAATTCGACAACAGATGTTTCGGCTTGCCGTTCCTGTGGTCCTGTCAAGCTTTCTCCAACGGTCCGTGGGCATTGTGGACATCTTCCTGGTCGGCGGGCTCGGCGCGTCGGCCATCGCCGCTGTCGGCGTGGCGCAGATCATGATCTTTGTGGTCATGAGCGTATCCTGGGGCATCAATGTCGGCGCGACGGTCCTTGTCTCCCAGCTTTGGGGAGCGGACCGGAAGGACGAGGCGGGCAAAGCCGCATACCAGGCGATGCTTGCAGCCGTCCTGGCGGCGGTCATCGTCATGGTGCTGGGGCACGCGGCGGGCTCGAAGGTGGCCGGACTGCTCGGTGCGAACGAGGAGGTCCAGCACATCCTGTACTCCTACTCGAAGATCGTCTTCACCTTCATCCTCTTCACCATTTCCATCAATGTCCTTTCAGGCATCATGCACGGAGCTGGTGACACCCGGACGCCGCTCTACGCTACGCTGATCGTAAACATCCTGCATGTGGTCGTCGCCTATCCGCTCATCTACGGCAAATGGGGATTTCCAGCGATGGGCGTCAAGGGTGCCGCGATCGCCATTGCAGTATCGGAATGCCTGGGTACGGCGTTCCTTCTGACACGCTCCCTGGAAAGGCGCTATATCATCCTCTCGCGAAAGCTGGAGATGCGGCTGACGACGATGACCATCAGGCTCGGCTGGCCGATCCTCGTGGACCGTTTTCTGCAGAACGCCGGTTCGATGGTGTTCGCCAAGGTCATCCTACTCTATGGCACGACGGTCTATGCCGCGCACCAGGTGGGGCTTGCCATTGAGGCGATCTCGTTCATGCCGGGGTACGGTATCGCAGTGGCAGCTGCGACCATGGTCGGCCAGAACCTCGGCGCCGGAAGGCCCGCCGAGGCGCGGCTCTCCGCCTTCGAGGCCAACCGTCTCGCGGTTATCCTCATGTCCTGCATGGGCCTCCTGTTCTTTTTCTTTCCCTATGTGCTCCTCAGGATGTTCACCAGTGATCCCGAGGTCATCCGCTATGGTATACTCTACATGAAGATCGTTGCCTTCGCGCAGGTGCCGCTGGCGTTCAGTATGGTGCTCACCGGTTCGCTCCGCGGCGCAGGGGATACCGGTTTCATCATGTTCGCGACCATCGCGGGAATGTGGCTTGTGCGGTTGCCGCTCACCGCCCTGCTCGCTACGGTGTACGAGGCGCCGATACGCTATGTCTGGTCCGTCATGATCATTGACTGGCTGACGAGGATGACGCTCCTCCTGTGGCGATACCGAAAGCAGTCGTGGGGACGTCTGGAGATATGATCTCGGAGGACGGCAAACCGATGGTAGGAAAGGAGAGCAACCATGCCTGACATCGTGAACATGATCGGCAAGGAGGTCGAGGTCATTGCGAACGGGACGTCCTACCGGGGCACGCTGGTCGAGGTGTCCGACACCGAGGTCCATATCAAGAGCCGGCTTCAGTACGTATCGCTGCCGGCGTCGAGCGTGACCGAGGTCAGGCTTGACGAGGGGAACAACCGTCAGTGGACGGATACCTTCGAGGTGCCGCAGGAAGAGAAGACACAGACCTTTGAAGTGCCGAAGGAGGAAAAGAAGGACCTCATTCCCTGATCCGGACGAGGCGGGATGATAGAGTTCTTTTGACGGGATTTACCGGATCAAGACGGATCAGGGTTTCAAAAGAATCCGGCAAATCCTTTTTATCCTGTCAGAGACTAGTCAAACTTTAATATATTACCCCAGTTACTGGAGAAGTCCAGTTCTCATTGACGAAAGCCGTTTCGCGAGTCGTTCCCGCCGCTCATGCCGCATCGATCCTGAGCTTCTTCAATTTGCGGTACAGCGTGGCCAGATCGATGCCCAGCCGCGTTGCTGTCGCTTCTTTATTGCCCTTGTTCTCCGCAAGACTCCTGCGGATATATTCCCGCTCGTAATCGTCCAGCGCCTGCCTCAGCGACGACGTTGCGATGCCCTCCAGGTCCAGGGACCTGAACTTGTCCGGCAGGTCGTGAAGCGTGACGATGTCGCCCTCGGCGAGCACCACGGCCCGCTCGAGCGTGTTGCGCAGCTCCCGGATATTGCCCGGCCAATCGTAAGCGAGCATCGCCTTCATCGCCTCATAATCGATGTCCTTGATCTTCTTGCCGGCCTCGTCGTTGAACACCTGGAGGTAGTGCTTGATCAGAAGCGGGATGTCGTCCTTGCGTTCCCGGAGCGACGGTATCCTGATCTCGATGACGTTCAGACGGTAGAACAGGTCCTCACGGAAACGTCCGTCCTTCACCCGCTGCATAAGGTCGGCGTTGGTCGCCGCAATGATCCGTACGTCTACGGCGATGACCCGGGTATCACCCACAGGGGTCAGCTCCTTGTTCTGGATGACATTGAGCAGCTTCACCTGGAGGGACGAAGGAAGTTCTCCGACCTCGTCGAGGAAGAGGGTGCCGCTGTTCGCCATGGTAATGAGGCCTTTCTTGTCTTCGATGGCCGATGTGAACGAGCCCTTCTTGTGCCCGAAAAGCTCGCTCTCAAGAAGGTTTTCGGGGATGGCGCCGCAGTTGATGGAAATGAACGGCTTGTCCATGCGGGGGCCCGACTCGTGGATGGCCTGGGCGACGAGACCCTTGCCGGTCCCGCTCTCTCCGGTGATGAGGATGTTGGCTTTGCTCGGGATGACCTTCTCCATGACTGAGAAGACCTTTTGGATCGCATCGGAGGTGCCGATGATGTTCTTGAAGGATATGCACCGCTGGCTCAATTCCTGCCGCAGGATCTGGTTCTCCATCTGGAGCTCGCGGCTCTCGACAATGCGCTTGATCGTGAGGCGGATATCGTCGTTGATGAACGGCTTGGTGATGTAGTCTGCGGCCCCCGCCCGCATGGCCTCCACGGCGGACCCCACCGACGCGAAGGCGGTCATCATGACGACCGAAGAGCCCGGGGTAAGGGACTGGGCCTGTCTGAGGACCTCGAATCCATCCATCTTGTCCATCTTGATGTCGGTCATGATGATATCGAAGGTTTGCTTCTTCAAGAGATCCACTGCCTGTTCGCCGTTGTATGCTTCGGTCACTGCGTACCCTTCCTTGGACAGGATGATGTTCAGCGCCCGGCAGATGTCCTTTTCGTCGTCTATGACCAGGATGTTCGTTTTATCCATGCGAGGGCTCCTTACGCGGCTCGGTCAGGACCGGCAGTGTGATGGTGAACGTGGTCCCTTTGCCGAGCTGGCTGGCGACCTTAATGTCCCCCTTGAACCGCTTCACGATGTTGTAGCTGACCGAGAGGCCGAGTCCGGTGCCTTTGCCCGCCTCCTTGGTAGTGTAAAAAGGATCGAAGATCTTCGCAAAATCACCCTCAGGGATACCGATGCCGGTATCGGAAAAGGAGCAGCTGATCACATCCAGGCCATCCTCGTTCAATCCATGAGATGACCGGATCGTGAACCTACCTCCGTTGGGCATGGCGTCAAGGGCATTCAGGATGATGTTGATGAAGACTTGGGCGATCTGCCCCTCGTCGATCAGCGTCTTCGGCAGTCCTGGATCGAGGTCAACGGTGATCTCGATCGTGCTCTTCATGCGTTTGTCAAGACGCATGAGGTCCAGCGCCGCCGAGAGGATGTCGTTGACCTGGTGCAGCTTGATGTTCGCCTCGCCGGGTCGGGAAAACGCGGACATCTGGCGAACGATCTCAGTGATGCGCTGGATGTGGGTATTGATGATATCGAGACTGCTCTGGGCGAATTCGTCAGTTGCCATCTCCCGCAGGAGCTGGGCGAAGGTCGAGATGGACGTGAGGGGGTTCCCGATCTCGTGGGCGACGCCTGCGGCGAGGCGGCCGAGCGCGGCGAGCTTTTCGGAGTGGATCACCTGCTGCTCCAGCCGGCGGTGCTGCTCAACCTCCCGTGCGACGCGGTCCTCGAGCTCAGTGGTGTACTTCTTGAGCGCCTCTTCGAGCAGCACGCGTTTCGTCACGTCGCTGCTGGTGATGACAATTCCGTCAACCTTGCCGCCGATGAGCAGGGGGCTCACGATCATGTCCAGGTAGATCGGTTCACGCTGAAGGCCCGTCACCTGATACTCCTTGACATCGAAACTGTTGCCCGCGGACAGGGTCTTGTGCAGGAGCGTCTCGATGGGGATCCCGTCATAGGGGCGGAGATTGTCCGGGAAGAAGCTGAAGAAGTGGCGGCCGATGATGTCCTCTTTGGGCCTGCCGAGCGTTACGGCCTGGGCCGTATTGACGGTCTTCACATTGAGGTCTCGGTCCAGGACCATGAGGTTCGTCTTGGTGTTCTCGATGATGTTCTCCAGATAGTTTTTGGCGACGATGATCTCCTGCTCCAGCCGCCGCTGGCTCTCGAGGTGAGTCGCCTTCTCCTCGGCCATGATCTTCTGGCGATTGATGATGATCAGGACGCCGGCAGCCGCCAGAGTGACGATGAAAACAGAGATGATCAGGGATGAATAGAGGAAGCGGCTCCTGCTCATCAGGGCGATGACGTCGGAGTAGGGAGCGGTCACTACAACGAACCAGGAACGGACCCCGACCGGGAACTTGTAGTAGGCGGCGAGCTTGTTCTCGCCTCCCGGCGCTTCGTAGTAGCCGAAGGTTTCGGCCTTCCCCTCGATCATCCTCTGTTCCGCGTTGAACGAGCGATGGCACTGAAAGCAGGAACGGTCCGTCTGAAAAAGGTTCTTCCCGACCATCTGCGGCTGCGTGGGATGGTAGAGAAGCGTTCCGTCGCTGTCCATCATCCATGCATAGCCCCGGGTGCCGGATTTGATGGGCAAGAGGTATTTCTGGGTGATGCCGTTCACGGATAGGACCGCGAGGACAGCACCACTGAACCGAAATTCCTCCGATCCTGCCATCGTCTGGAAGATCGGGACGGCCATGGCGAACTGCTTGGGATCGGAACGGTCTCCGGTTATGTTCATGAGGTCCGTGACGAGGTGCTCGTTCCGGCGCAGCGTTGTCGCCCGCTGGAAGTACTTCGTGTCCGCGACGCTGGCGCCCTCGCGGATCGGATTGCCGCTGTCGTACAGGATCGTGCCTATGCGGTCGACGACCTGGAGGGTCACGAGTACGTCGCTCTCGACATGGTAGTGGATGCCCTGCACCACTGAACGAGCCTGGGGGCTGCGGCCGACGCGCAGGATGTCGGGAAGTCGCGATATGATGCTGATGTCCTTGTATACGTGGTCGAGGAAGCCTTCCACGTTGATGGCGACCTGTTGGGCGAGGAGGAGCTGCTGCTTGTTGAACTGTTCCGCCATAGCATCCTGGAGCGATTGGTGAAAGAATTGTCCGAGAATGATGATGAGGGAGAGTATGACCAGAAAGAGGAATATGATCCGGGCTGGAGTAAGGAGCCCGTATTCCTTGAGGGTCCGGAGCAGGCGTGACATGGGCTACTTTACTTCCAAAACATGAAGGATGTCAAGGGATTAGATGGAAATCCCGCGTGCGGACAGGCAAAGGATGGCCAGGAGGACTTCCTCCTCCCACAACCGTCGGATGACGGGAGAAGGTCGCTCAAGCTTGAGAACCCATACCCTACGATAGCTGCGGCAATCTGGGCCTCGTAGGTGCCGTCGAGGGCATTTGGATCGGGAAAAAAGAAAAATCAGCCTCCGGAGAACGTTCGATACGAGCGGGCACTAGTATGGGTCCGCTGAAGGTTCGAGGGCAATCAGGGAAAAAACGACGAGCGAGCTTCAAGGGCGCGGGAGAGTGGAAGCTCCCTGCTGCACGCTGCAGGTAATCTTCGATCCTCAAGGTAGTGCTGTTTATTCTAATCGCTCGCTTATCCCCCAGCAAACTGCGGGGAATGCGCTCGCTCCTGGATTCACAGGTCCATCGCTGACATCAGGTTATCGCCCTCGATCTTCCAGACCTTATCCAGCGGGAGGGTGAAGGAGAACGTTGATCCGCTGCCAGGGGTGCTCTCTGCCCAGATCCGGCCGCCGTGGTATTCTACGATCTGCTTGGTGATGGCAAGACCGAGGCCGGTTCCTTCATTACCATTGGTCAATGCGTCTCCGGATCGCCGGAACTTCTCAAAGATGGTGTCCAGGTGCTTGTGAGGGATGCCGACGCCGGTGTCCGTGATATGCACCATGAGCTGCTTTCGAGGCTGTTCCTCGTACGAGGTCTCGATCGAGATACTACCTCCATCGGGCGTGAACTTGATCGCATTGGAGAGAATATTGGTAATGACCTGTACGAGGCGGTCCCGATCACCGAAGAGGCGGGGCAGGGGGGCAGGCATGTTCAGTTGCATGACGAGGCTCTTATTATCGGCAAGGGACTGGATGTTGGCCACCGAGGTTCTGATGACCTCGGGGAGAGAGACCTGGGTCACGTGCCAGCTGAGCTTGCCCGCTTCGATCTTGGTGAGGTCGAGGATGTCGTTGATCAATCGGGCGAGGCGGTCCGTTTCGTTGTTGATGATGGATAGGAACCGGCTCCGCTTCTCGGTGGTCATGCGGTTCTTGATGAGGATCAGCTCGGTGAACGCCTTGATGGAAGTGAGCGGCGTCCTCAATTCATGGGATACGACCGAGATGAAGTCCGATTTGAGCTGATCGAGCTCCTTCAGCTTCTTGTTCGCAAGCTCGAGCTCGCGGTTCGCGACAGCGAGGTTCTGGTTCGAGAGCTGGAGCCGTTCGTAGGCTTTGGTCAGGTGCTCGGTCTTTTCGGCAACGCGGAACTCGAGGTTCCGGTTCAGGTCCTCCAGTTCCACCCGGTTCTTCTCGATCTCTTGCGCCATTTTGTCGAAACTCTGGGACAGGACGCCGATCTCGTCGTTCGAAATAAGGTTGGAACGGGCATTCAGGTCGCCCTTTTCCAGGCGCCGTATGACGCTCATCATGTGGCCGAGCGGGTTCGAGATGCTGGTAGCGAGCAGGACGCCGATGCCCGAGGTCAGAATGAGCGTGGTGACGGTTACCAGGAAGATCAGATTGAAGAGCTGGTCCATCACCGGATGGTTCGGTGAGAAGCCGGACAGCATGGAGCCGAGCTCCATGCCGACCCGCTGATACATCAGGACGCCCAAAGCGACGAGGGGTGCCGCAACGGTAGCAAGGAGAATGGACACGAGCCGTGTACGCGTATTGATGTGGATTACCTTGGACTCATCAATGACGATGTTCCTGGTCTTCTCCGCGAGGAACTGGCGAACGGGGTACAAAAGACGTTCCGTCAGGAAGAATGAGAAGATGGGGAAGAATGCGAGCCCGATACCGGCATACAATCCGAGCTTGATGTTCTCTTTCAGCGGAAGTCCGCCTATCGTCCCCATATACAGGCAGTCTAAGAGGGTCACAAGCTCATAACGAATGAGGACCGTGGCGGCGTGGACAATGGGGAGGTTCAGCGCCCTTGTTCGTGCTTCGGACATGACATCATCGGGCGGGTTCAGCCCGCGTTTCAAGTAGAACGAAAGCATTTCAATAGGCCGGCATTCCCATCGTTCCATGAAATAGTACGCGGAAAAAATCCCGATCGGCGCGAGAATGACTATGGTGATAAAGAGGTAGTGGAAAAGGTGGGTGGTCGAGAACTGCATGCTCACCAGGATATAGGGGATCAGGGTGGAAAAAATAACAGCGATGATGACCAGTTCGCTGTAAATGATCTTCTTTGAGACATTGAGTTCCATGGGATTACATGCGGATCAGGGGAACAGTGCTTTGATCGCGAATTTGCGCAACGCATCAGGACTAAGAGTGAGCCCCGTAAGCGATTGTGGTTCGGATGTAAGAAGCTCCTTTGCCGTTTTGATGTTCGTCGTCGCCAGTTTCAATGAGTCGGCCTCAGGAAAACCCATGATACGGTGCAGGGGAATGTCGTTCCTGGAGGTATAGATGACCACCAGCCGCGATTCTCCCTGGATGACCGGCATGAACGTATGATGCTGGGCGCTGACCTTCCTGATCAGGTCGTCGGCCTCAGCCTCGGTGAAGAATCCGGTGAAATCCGTGAACAGGGTCGCCAGCAGCACATCCACGGATATGGTCTGGATATTGTTCGCCACCACCTGATTAAAGAAGATCCCGTACCGGGAGATCCGGATCATGTCCCGAATGAATTTCTCGCGCTTCACGATGGGAAGGAAATGGAACACGTTGAACGCATACACCCAGTCGAACGCGTTGTCCGGCAAGTGGGACATATTCGTAACGTCGCCGACCTGAAGCTCGATCTGGTCCTGAAGACCCGCTTCCGAGCCCTTGCGCTTCCCCTGCTCAATGGTATGGACGTTCATGTCGATCCCTGTTGCGCTGACACCGGGACAGGTCTTCACGATCTCCCGGAGCACGGATCCATCGCCGCAGCCGAGATCGAGGATGGTGTGGCCGGTCGAAAGTCCGGACCACTTGAAGAACTCCGCTGAGGCCTTGGAGAGGTGGGAGGCTACGCGGGGAATATAATCACGGCTGATCTTGCCCTGCGTGATGCTGTCAAGGCCGACGCCTTTTTGATAAGCGTCCTTGGAATACTGAACGGCCTTCGTAAAATAGCTGAACATGTGGTGCAGTCCGAGCAGGTCGGGGCTGGGAGTGCCCCGTCGCAGGAGGGATCCCTTGGTGGTCAATGAATAACCATCTCCCGATCTGCTGATATATCCGTAGGTGAGCGCGAAGCGCAGCCAGCGTTCGACCTTCGTGATGTCGTATCCCAGCTGTCCTGACAGTTCCTCGGCGGAGATGGATTTGTTCAGCGGTATCCAATCAAAAAAACCGAGTTCGATGCCCTGGACCGTGTTGAGCCCGATGGCCCCGTTGATGAGCATTGTCATCAGTTCAGAGGAATGTTTTTTTATCTCTTCAGGGTTCATCAGCGCCTCCGCGGGATTATTTCTGGCTCACGAGGGCATCGATCACGACCGTTCCGTAAACGGCCCAGATGATGATGAGAATGCTCCAGATGAGGAAACTGAGCGTTCTCATGCTGGCCTCGTCGGACTTCTTTTCGCGTTTCCTGATCTCGCTGTCCTTCTCTTTTGCCCTGCGATAGAAGTTCTGGTAGCTCCTGTATCGCTCCGGGGAGAGTTCGTAGAGCCTGGCGAGAATGAGTGCGTCCTGGTGCAGCGAAAAGGGGAACTGGAAGGCCGTGTTGATCTCGGGAGCGCTCTCAAGAATGTCCTCGGTCCTGTTCAACAGGCGCAGGGAAAGCATCTTATCATAACAGGCGAGGAGGTTCTCGTTGATGGTTTCTGCGAATTTTGAAAAATGATGCGCTTTTTCGAACTTGGAATTGATGAAACTGGACTCGAAGTACTGGACAGCCTTTTGATAGTTGCCCAGCTTCTGATGAGAAAGCCCGATAAGGACGAGGGTGTTCGCCAGACCCGAAACTCCGTTCGCCAGGGGGGCGGTGAAGGGGTGGCCTTTGACATCGATCTGGCGGAACAGAACCTCGGCGTTCTGGAGCTCGATGATGGCCTGCTCATGGTTCCCCTGCTCTGCCAGGGCGGAACCTTTCTTGAACGCCTCGCGGGCCTTCAGTGCAATGCCGTCATTGAGCATAGGGAGGTCAATTGCGGAAGATGCTCTTTACCTTGGCGAGGATCTCCATGGGACTGAACGGCTTTACGATGTACTCGTTGGCACCGACTTCCTTCCCGCGCTCCTGCTCCGCGACCTGCCCCTTGGCCGTCAGCATGATGACATACGTGTCCTTCAACAGGGGGTCGGCCTTGATGGTCCGGCATACATCATAACCGTTGATCTCGGGCATCATGATGTCCAGAAAAAGGATATCGGGCCGGAGATCGCGGACCTTCCGAAGCGTCTCGGCGCCGTCCTTGGCGAGAAGGAGCTCATATCCTTCATCTTCGAGGAGATAGGTAAGGGCGTCTCGGATGTTCTGGTTATCGTCGGCAATCAATATCTTTTTCGTGTCCATAGTCATGCCCCTCTTTTCATCGAAAATAGTAACGTCATTGGAGGGGTTTGTCAAGGGAAACGTGTATATTCAATATTTTGTGGTATCTGGCAATGTGGCCCCGGGTATCGGTACGACGGTTCCGGGAATATTATGAATATATTGTAAATGATCCGAATCTGGAGTAGTATGGCCAGCTGAACGATCGTGAGGGGGCCGGCAGCTGGCGCGTCCATCGGGGATTGCATCGGAAATGGTGATCGTCATGTCTGTCGGGGGATCGAGGATACTTGCAGCCTGGTGAAGGGAACATCTCATGAACGTCCTGCCAAGGTCGTCGGCCGGAAGCACGAGAAGAACGGGAGGTTCGAATGTTCACAGGGTTTGACGCTCATGCTGTGCTGCGCAGAGCTCTCAGGAACGGCGGAGAATATGCTGACCTGTTCCTGGAGAAGTCATCACCGCTCGCCATTCTGTGCGAGGATGACCGACTGGACAAGGTGATCGCCGGTCGCGAACATGGTGCGGGACTGCGGGTCATCGCCGGGAAGAGGACGGCCTATGCCTACACGAACGAGCTCACTACTTCGTCGCTCCTTGAACTGGCGGACGCGGTCGGACACGCGGTCGGCAGTGGCGATGCGGCAGCGGTCCGGGTGTTCTCCCTGTCTCGAACACATCCCGCTACGCGCCATGGTCTTGTGAGGCAGCCGCCCCGGTCGGTCTCTCCGGAGCGGAAAACAGCTATGGTAAAGCGGGCGAACCGAGTTGCCCGGTCGTTGGATGAGCGCATCCGCCAGGTGACGGTGACCTACCGGGAGAACTGCCAGGAAGTGCTGATTGCCAACTCGGAGGGAAGCCTCTCCGAGGATTCCCGGAATTATCTGACGGCCATGGTACAGGTGGTAGCGTCCGACGGGGACGTTATCCAGACCGGGTACGAGCCTGTGGGCGGGCTTGCGGGCATGGAACTGTTCGAAACGGAGCCTCTCGAACTGGCCGCAGAGAAGGCAGCGCGCCGCGCCGTGATGATGCTGTCCGCCCGGAAGGCCCCGGCGGGCAGGATGCCGGTGGTCCTGTCGTCCGAAGCAGGAGGTACCATGATCCATGAGGCCATCGGCCACGGCCTCGAGGCGGACCTCGCGCAGTCGGGTCTCTCCGTATATTCGGGCAAGACCGGACAGCAAATCGCTGCACCGGTTATCACCGTGGTCGACGATGCAACGCTTCCAGGCCGCCGCGGTTCGTTCAGTGTTGACGACGAGGGGACGGAGGCGCAACGCACCCTCCTCGTAGACCGGGGCATTCTCAAGACCTATCTGTACGACCGGCTCACGGCCATGAAGGACGGGACGCGGTCCACGGGGAACGGCAGAAGGGAGTCATACCGTCACCGGCCTATTCCGCGGATGACGAACACCATGATCGTGCCGGGCGCGACGAGGCCTGGCGAGATCCTGCGGTCCACCCCGAAGGGCCTGTTCGTCCGGAAGATGGGCGGCGGTCAGGTAAATACGGTCAACGGAGATTTCGTGTTCGAAGTGAGCGAAGGATACCTCATCGAGAACGGCAGGGTCGGTGAGCCGGTCCGTGGCGCGACGCTTGTGGGCAACGGTCCCGCCATCCTTATGTCGATCGATCTGGTCGGCTCGGACCTGGGATTTTCGATCGGGACCTGCGGCAAGGACGGACAGGGGTCGCCGGTGAGCGACGCCCAGCCGACCCTCAGGATCCCGGAGATCACTGTTGGCGGCGAGGTAGCGTAGCGTCCCGATCTGCCCCGGAGCGGCAGGCGGGCCATCATGACGAACGGCGGCAGGGAGGACCATGATACGGACAGCGATCATCACCTTAAGCGACAAGGGCTCAAAAGGCGAACGCGAGGACGAGAGCGGTAGGGCAATCCGGGAGATGGTCTCTGCGATCGGCGCAGACGTGCGCCACTACGAGGTCCTTCCCGACGAACGGCTTCTCATCGCGGCGGCGCTGGCGCGTATCGCCGACTCAGGCACCATTGATCTGATCATCACCACAGGGGGGACCGGCGTGGCCCCGCGGGACGTGACCCCCGAGGCGACCCGCGACGTCATCGAGCGTGAACTGCCGGGCATGGCCGAGGCGATGCGCGCAGAGAGTCTCAAGAAGACCGCCCATGCCATGATCTCACGCTCGATCGCCGGTATCCGTAAACAAACGCTCATCGTGAACCTCCCCGGAAGCCCCCGGGCCGTAAGGGAGAACCTCGCCGTCATCCTACCCGCTCTCTCCCACGCTGTCGAAAAGATCAAGGGTGATCCCTCGGACTGCGCCAGGCCAGCCTAGCATCCTCCATCCATTTTCCATTGACATTCACTTCCGGTGTTTGATACAGTGAAGAACTCAGCGACAGGTGGCAGAGGATTTTCAATCCCTGAAGCAGTCGTCGGTCTCCTGGTCGCTCGTTGATCCCACGGTGACCGTTGGGGGACAGCATTTGCTCCCGGATCCAGGCCGTACGACGACCAGCGGCAGCCTATTATTTCGGCAAGGAGAACCAATGTTCTGTCCACACTGCGGAAAAGAGATCTTGGAAAATCAGGCATTCTGCCAGTTCTGCGGGGGAAAGACCACGGCAGCGCCTTCTCCCGGAACGGGCCGCAGATATACCGCCTGGGAGGAGGAGGGGACACAATGGTCCTTTGGCGGACTGATGACCACGCTCAAGGAAACCCTGCTCAGTCCATCGGAGTTCTTCAAAAAGATGAATGTCACCGGCGGCCTGGCCAACCCCATGCTCTACGCCCTGATCACCGGCATGGTCGGCTGGATGGGCTATTATTTTTGGGAGATCATCTTTCACGATACGTTTCTCGGCTACCTGCCGACCAAAGCTCAACAAGGCTTTGACGTGTTCGCAGAAACAGGCCTGGCGGTCAAGGCGATACTCACGCCGTTCATGCTTATCATAGGACTGTTCATCTGTTCCGGCATCATCCACCTGCTCCTGCTGATCGTGCGCGGAGCGAAGAACGGTTTTGAAGCGACCTTCAGGGTCGTTGCTTACTGCAGTGGAGCCAATCTTTTCCTGCTCATTCCCCTGTGCGGCGCTTTTCTCTCCGCCATCTGGACCCCGGTCCTTGCGGTCATCGGTCTTCGGGACGCCCATGGTACAAGCGGCGGTAAAGCAGCCTTTGTTGTTCTGTTCCCTCTGGTCATGTGCTGCGCATTCGTTGTCCTGTTCTCGCTCCTCGTCCTGGGAACGATAGCCGCGTCATTTGGCACAATGCCCCAGCAGCCGTGGAAATAGGGAAAGCGGGGAAGTACCGATGACCGATAGAGGGTCCCCGGTGACCGAAGGTTCAATGTTCCCGCCATGCATCTGACACTCATAAAACGTGCGTCCGGTGATATCCTGTTCGGTTTGATCTACGGTACGATCGCTGTCCTGGCGTTGATCGCGGTGCGGTTCCTACCGGTTCTGGATTTGATGCCATCATGCGTATTCAGGGCCTTCACTGGCATCCCTTGTCCAACATGCGGTGCAACGCGTTCGCTGGTGCACTTCGCGAACGGCAACCTCTCGGCATCGTTCGGTATGAACCCGGCAATTGCCCTGCTTATGTTCGCCGCACTACTGATGTTCGCGTATGACGTTGCCACCTTGTTCAGCGGTTCACGCCTATGCCTCTCACTCAAACCCCGCGAAGCAACGTTGATTAGGGCGGGAGCGATCGCGGTTCTGCTTGCCAATTGGGCATATCTCGCCCTCAACCGTTAGCCGGCTTTATGCCTTACAACTATTTGGATATATGAATAAAAATGAATAATATTGTTGCCATTTCATGGACACTATGATAATATAATCGTCTTCGTAAAATATCCTTTTGTTATTCGATGGTTAAGGGAGGGCCTCGGTGGACCGCGTGGTCATCGGCGTGGATCTCGGCGGAACGAATACGCGCACTGCGCTGGTGGCACGTAGTGGCGATATCCTCGAGAAGCAGAAAGAGGAGACCCTGGCAGCAGAAGGACATGAAAAGGTCATCGCAAAGCTGATCAGGAACATCGACCGGCAGCGTGCGAACGCGGACCAGTACGGCCGGAGGGTCGCCGCGGTGGGTGTCGGAGCGCCAGGGGTGATCCATGAGCAGACCGGGGTCGTGGTCAAATCGCCCAACTTCCCGGACTGGAACGACCTCCCGCTGAAGCAGATCCTAGAACGGGAACTGAAGCTTCCCGTGTTCATCGAGAACGACGCTAATGCCGCTGCCCTCGGCGAGCAATGGCGCGGAGCTGCGAAGGACATCAGAAGCATGATCTTCCTCACTCTCGGCACCGGCGTGGGCGGAGGCATCATCCTGGACGGCCGGATCTGGCACGGCGCTGACGGCATGGCAGGCGAGGTTGGGCACATGACCATCATCCCTGACGGCAGAACATGCGGCTGCGGGAACAGGGGCTGTCTCGAGATGTATGCTTCCAGCCGTGGCATCGTCATGACCTTCAAGGCAATGTGCGCAGGGAAGCATTTGGACACGGAGGGCCGGAAGGAGATTACCTCGGCGCAGATCTATCAAGCGGCACGGAACGGCGACACCGTGGCTCATCTGGTCATGAAGGACATGGGACGCCACCTGGGCATCGGCATCGCCAACCTTATCAATATATTCAATCCTGAGATGGTGGTCATCGGCGGCGGTGTAAAGGCTGCTTGGGACCTTTTTATCGACGCCACGCGCGAGGAGGTCCGGAAGCGGGCCTTTGCCTATACTGCTGAGCGGACAAAGATCGTACCCTCCATGCTCGGCGATGAGGCCGGGATGGTGGGAGCAGCTGCAGTAGCGTTCCAGAAGATCGCCAAACTATCATGATCCTGAATGCCGCGGACGGTATCAGCGACCGGTCTTCCGGTTTCTGCCGGTGTCCATGGTCAGCATGAATCGGAGACTATGTCAGGCAGCCATATCAGAAACTTCTGCATCATTGCCCATATCGACCACGGCAAGTCGACCCTTGCCGACCGGATCCTCGAGTATACCGGTGCGCTTTCCGACCGGGAGATGGCTGCGGCAGGCAGGGACCAGGTGCTGGACGATATGGATCTGGAGCGCGAGCGGGGCATTACCATCAAGGCCCACGCCGTTCGTCTCACCTACAAGGCGTCAGACGGTCTGGAATATGTCCTGAACCTGATCGACACGCCGGGACATGTCGATTTCACGTACGAAGTCTCGCGCAGCATGGCCGCCTGCGAAGGCGCTCTCCTCGTCGTGGACGCATCGCAAGGGGTCGAAGCGCAGACCCTGGCGAACGTGTACCTTGCATTGGACCACGACCTCGAGGTCATCCCCGTCATCAACAAGATCGATCTGCCGAGTGCCAACGTGGAGGAGGCGAAGCACCAGATCGAGGATATCATCGGTCTCGATGCTTCCGGAGCCATCCCGGCGAGCGCCAAGGAGGGCATCGGCACCCGGGAGATCCTCGAGTCAGTGATCAAAAACATTCCGGCACCGTCAGGCGATCCCGATGCGCCGCTCAAAGCGCTCCTCTTCGACTCGTGGTATGACACCTACCAGGGCGTGGTCGTGCTCGTGCGGGTCATGGACGGAACCGTCCGGCCGAACCAGAAGATCAAACTGTGGTCCACGGGCGCCCTGCACGAGGTGCAGTCCGTGGGCGTATTCACGCCAAAAATGGCGCAGAAGAACGAGCTTTTGCCGGGCGAGGTGGGGTACATCATCGCAGGTATCAAGCGTGTCGCCGACGCCAAGATCGGCGACACCGTCACCGATGCCATGAATACGGCGGCCAAGCCGCTTCCCGGATACAAGGAAGTGAAGCCCATGGTCTTCGCCGGCCTTTATCCGACGGTCAGCGACGACTATGCGGACCTGAAGGACGCTTTGGAAAAGCTTCGCCTGAACGATTCTTCGTTCACCTACGAGCCGGAAACATCGCTGGCGCTGGGCTTCGGCTTTCGGTGCGGGTTCCTGGGTCTCCTGCACATGGACATCGTCAAAGAACGGCTGGAGCGGGAGTTCAAGCTCTCGTTGATCCCTACGGCGCCGACCGTGATCTATAAGGTGACCAAGACCAATGGTGAGGTCGTGCTCATCGACAATCCGGCGAAACTCCCGGGCATTCAGGAGATCCTCAAGATCGAGGAGCCCTTCATCAAGGCTACCCTTATCACGCCGGAGACCTATGTCGGAGCACTTATTGCTTTGTGCCAGGAGCGGCGCGGTATACAAAAGGGCATCAACTACATCACCAGGGACCGCGTCCAGATCCACTACGAGCTCCCGCTGAACGAGATCGTCATGGACTTCTACGACCGCCTGAAATCGCTCACCAAGGGCTATGCGTCGCTGGATTATGAACTATCGGGATACGTTGAGTCCGACCTGGTGAAGCTGGATATGCTCATGAACGGCGAGCCGGTCGACGCGCTCTCGCTCATCACCCATCGGGACAAGGCGGCCATTCGGGGACGCCAGCTCGCCGAGAAGCTCAAGCAGGTCATTCCCCGCCAGATGTACGAGGTCATCATTCAGGCCGCGATCGGGACAAAGATCATCTCCCGCGAAACCGTTCGAGCGCTTCGTAAGGATGTGACGGCAAAATGTTACGGCGGCGACATCACCCGGAAACGGAAGCTCCTGGAGAAGCAAAAAGAGGGCAAGAAGAAGATGAAGCAGATCGGCAGCATCGAACTGCCCCAGGAAGCCTTCCTCGCCGTCCTCAAGGTGGGGGAATAAGTAACCAGAGCATTTCAAAATAGCGATAGTAAATTGTAACTATCAAATTATGAAATTTACTATTCCCAATTTGCACTTTACAATGCAGCACGAAAAGCGGAGGATTGATGTCGGAGGAAACGAAGCAGCACAGCAAAAAAAAGTCCTTTTTCAAGGAATGGGTCGAACCGTTCCTGATCGCAGCGGTCGTTGCGCTGTTCATCCGTCAGTTCGTGGTCGAGGCGTTCAAGATTCCCTCGGGGTCCATGATCCCCACGCTCACCATCGGCGACCATCTGCTGGTGAACAAGTTCATCTACGGTCCGCGCATTCCTTTCACGGACAGCCGTTTCTTCTCGGGGGCGGAGCCGAAACGCGGTGATATCATCGTCTTCAAGTTCCCGGAGGATGAAAGCAAGAACTTCATCAAGCGCGTTGTCGGGGTGCCGGGCGACAAGATCGAGATACGGAAGGGCATCTTGCTGATCAACGATCAGCCGGTGCCCGTAACAGAGCTGAACAATGATGGAGACAAAGGACCGGGGGCCGGCCAGGCATCGCTGTGGGGGAGGCCGCGGGTCCTCGAAGAGCGTTTGGGCAGCGTCACCCACAGGATCCAGTACCTCCGTGATCAGTCCGGCTATGATTTCGGACCGGTCCTCGTCCCCAAGGAGTCGGTGTTCGTGATGGGCGACAACCGGGACAACAGCCAGGACAGCAGGGTATGGAAATTCGTCAAGTACGACAAGATCCTCGGCAAAGCACTTATCATCTACTGGTCCTGGGACGGGAACGACGGCAGGTGGCTCCGGTGGGAACGAATCGGCAACCTGATCAAGTAGTCGATCAAGGAGGATGTTATGCACATGAGAGGCAACGAATCCGGGGTCAGCAAGCTGAAAGTACTGATCGTCCTCGCTCTCTTGGGGGCAGTGATCCACGTAGGCATCAAATATCTGTCCGTGAGGCTGGATTTCGAACGAATGAAGGATACCATGGATATCAAGGCAAGTGCTGCGCAGGTGCTTAAGGACGAGGAAATACTGGCGGATCTCGCGGCCAAGGCCAAGGAACTCGACCTGCCGCTCACGGGTGAGAACTTCCTGATCATTCGCGATGATGACAAGCGCAAGCTGATCATTAAAACGGCATGGGACGTGGAGGTCCATTATTTCGGCGGCCTTTGCGGCGACCTGTGCGTCCGGGAATATCATTTTGCGCCCGTTGCAGAAGCGAGTCTATCGACCAGGTAACATCAGGCATTCCTGCTTACGGGAGCGACTGCTGAGAGGGATGGGACCGTGATACGTAGCATGACCGGGTACGGGCGAGGAGATGTCCGGAGCGCTGCAGGTAATTTCGCCATCGAGATGCGGTCGGTGAACAACCGTTATCTCGACGTGCAGATCAAGCTGCCAAGGAGCATTAATGCCCTTGAACCGCGCATCCGGAAAGACGTCCAGGAAGGGTTTTCCCGAGGCCGCGTGGAAGTGTTCATCACGCGGAGCAGCGCCGATGCAAGCCCGTTCAAGTTCACCGTTGATCATGAGCGCGCGGGGCAGTACATCGGTGTGCTGAAGGAGCTTAAGGCGCGGTTCTCTCTTCCCGGAGAGGTAGACCTTGCGCTTCTGAACGCACTGCCCGATATTATCGGAAAGGAAGAGGTTACCGAGGACCTGGAGGAGCTCTGGACGTCGCTTGCGGGCGGCATCAGACAGGCCGTTGGTGCGCTCAGGGCCATGCGGCAGCAGGAGGGGGCCTCTCTGGCGAGCGATATAACCGGTCGGTTGGACGCCATTGCCGCACTTATTGAAATGGTCCGGGTCCGCACCCCCGTGATCGTGGAACAGGCGCGGAAGCGCATGACCGAAGCCCTCGAGAAGATCCTGAAGGAACCGCCCGAACCAGCACGAATTGCCCAGGAGATCGCCATTCTGGCGGAGCGGACCGATGTGACCGAGGAGATCACTCGGCTGGGAAGCCATATGGGCCAGTTCCGGGCCATGATGAGCGGGGCCGGCGCTGAGCCCGTAGGGCGAAAACTGGATTTCTTGATCCAGGAGATGGGGCGCGAGGTGAACACGATCGCGTCCAAGGCGCTTGATGCGGATATATCCCTGCAGGTGGTCAATATCAAGGCCGAGCTCGAGAAGATACGCGAACAGGTCCAGAACATTGAATAAACGCAGAGAGCACATGCTGGTCAGTATCGGATACGGCAACATGGCAAGGTAGTCGAAGGTGGCCGCCATCCTTGCGCCCGAATGGGCCCCCATGCGCTGCCCGAAGGACGATACAGAAGAACGGAACATGCCGGTCGATGCCTCGCAGCGGTCCATCGTCATCACGGGCAGCGGCCACGTGATCCTTTCGGCGGTTCAGGTGGAGAAGCTTGCGCAGCGCTTTTGCGGAGGTAATGCGGCATGAAGCATCGTGACGGGATCCTGTTCGTTGTCTCGGCACCGTCCGGCGCCGGGAAGACAACGCTGTGCAAGGGCATCACGGATTCCCTCGAGAACCTGACGCACTCCATTTCCTATACGACCCGGAAGCCGCGGCCCGGGGAGACCGACGGTCGGGATTACTATTTCGTCACCGCTGACCGTTTCCGGGACATGGTACAGGCGGGCGATTTTGCCGAGTATGCGGAGGTCCATGCGAACCTCTACGGGACATCAAAGCGTGTCCTGGACGACATGATCAGGGAAGGCATCGACGTGATCCTCGACATCGACACCCAGGGTGCGCGCCAGATCAAGTCCCATTTCGCCACGGCCGTCTTCGTGTTCATCATGCCCCCATCGATGGCCATCCTCGAGGAGCGCCTCAGGAATCGGAAATCCGACCGGGAGGACGAAATTCGGAAACGCATGCGGCGGGCGGTCGACGAGATCAGGGATTACGGGCTCTATGATTATATCGTCGTGAACCGCGACTTCGAGCGGGCGCTTTCCGAACTCCGCTCGATCGTCGTGGCCGAGCGCTGCCGTACCAAGCTGCTCAGGAACAACTGGATCGAAGATCTGTTGAGATAATATAAACGCTGATTTCAGGGAGGAGAATCATGGCTAAGATTGCAGAAGACATCATATCGCTACCGATCGAGATCAATCCGAAGATGGCTGACTCGAAGTTCCGGCTTGTGCACATAGCGTCCCAGCGGGTGCGCGAACTTTCCGGAGGAGAGGCGCCCCTGGTGACATCGAAGTCCATCAAGGACACGACCGTCGCGCTCGAAGAAAGCCTGCTGGGGTCCTATAAGATCATTGTGGGCGAGGAAGCGAAGGTCGCCAAGGAAGAACTTAGGAAGCGCAAGGAGCAGGAGAAGCTCGAGGAGCAGCTTTCCGCGAAAGAAGAGGAGATCCGGAAGGAACTTTCGGCCTACCTGACGGACACTCAGGAAGAGGGCGATCTCGGAGAGGTCGAAGGCGCCGAGGGCGAGGCAGAGC
>JAAXXJ010000529.1 GCA_013334545.1 Nitrospirota bacterium
GAGATACTTCGCCGATTTCGCGCTCTATGTGCGCGACGGCCTGGTGAAGTGCGGCTTCCCGCTCTGCCCGGCGGACTTTATGGCCAGCAATCCGAAGTGGTGCCAGCCACTTTCGGTCTGGAAGAAACACTTCACCGGCTGGATCCATCACCCTACACCCGAGGCGATCCTCCGGTCGCTGATCTTCTTCGACTTTCGCCCGCTCTACGGGGACGAGTCCCTGGGCGTGGAGCTGCGGGAATATCTCATGAAGAACCTGAAGGGGCAGAACCTGTTCCTCGCGCATATGGCCTCGGCGACGATGAAGAACCGGCCGCCGCTCGGCTTTTTCCGGACCTTTATCGTGGAGAAGGGCGGCGAGCATAAGGACGAGCTGAACCTCAAAGTCCGGGGCATCGGGCCGCTCGTGGACATTGTCCGGCTCCTTTCTCTTGAGTCCGGTGTCAGCGAGACCTCTACGCTCGAGCGCATCGAAGCCATGAAGGGCAGGCATCCGACCATCGATACCATGGGGAGCGAGCTCACGCAGGCCTTCGAGTTCATCACGCTTCTCCGGATCCACCACCAGGTGGAGCAGATCGAGCGCGGAGAGGCGCCCGACAACTTCATCAATCCCCGCACCCTGAGCAACCTGGAAAAGCGGATACTGAAGGAGTCCTTTCAGGTCATCTCCACGGTGCAGGACGACATCATCAACCAGTACGGGCCGGGCATGGTCGGGGGGTGAACGACCTGATGGGGCTGTTCATGCGCAGGCCGGCCGCGAACACCGGCGTCGACCTTGCGGCGCCCATCGAAGCAGCCCGGTATGTGGTCATGGACACCGAGCTCACGGGGCTCGACAGTAAAAAGGATTCGATCATTTCCGTCGGGGCGGTGGTCATGCAGGGAGGCAGGATCATCCTGGGCGAGATCTTCTACGAGATGGTGAGCCCTGAGACGGCCATGCGGTCCGAGAGCGTTGTGGTGCACGGCATCACGCCGTCGGAGGTTGCGAACAAACCTGACATCGGTGCAGTGCTCGAGGACTTTCTGAAGTTCTGCAAAGGTGCTGTGGTCGTGGGGCACTTCCTGTCCCTGGACCTGGGCTTTCTGAACAAGGAGATGAAGCGGCTGTACGGCACGAGGTTCCCGCAGCCCGTTGCTGATACGATGCAGATGAATGATTGGGTTCAGGACCATGACACCGGCTTCCGCAGGAATTACGGCAGCACGGAAGAGAACAAGGACCTGTTCAGCATGGCGAAAAAATATCATATCCCGGTTGCCGCGGCACACAACGCGCTCATGGACGCATTCATCACGGCGCAGCTCTTTCAGCGGTACCTGAGTTCCCTGCCGGCGCTGGGCGTCAGGACCGTGAAGGACCTGCTGCGGATCGCGAAACCATAAGGAGAGGAGGTGAGGGGAGAAAACATTCAAAGTTCAATATTCAAGGTTCAAGGGCTACAATCCTACTATAGTAAGGAGGGAGCAGTATGGCAAAGGAATTAGCAGGACTCGACAAACAGAAGTTGAAAGATTACTGGTCGTACAACGTGAAGCTCACGGCGATCATCATGACCATCTGGTTTGTGGTGACCTATGTTTGCGCATTCTTCGCGCCCGAGCTGAACAACATCGTCATCTTCGGATTCCCCATGGGCTACTACATGGGCGCGCAGGGTTCGCTGATCATCTTCG
>JAAXXJ010000013.1 GCA_013334545.1 Nitrospirota bacterium
TAGGACCGGATCTGGCTGCCCCAGGCGATGTCCTTTTTCTCGCTCACGACCTTGCCGAGCTTTTCGTCCTGTTCCTTCTTCCTCAGCTCATAGAGCCGCGAGCGGAGGACCTTCATGGCGACGTTCTTGTTCTTGAGCTGGGACCGTTCGTTCTGGCACTGGACCACGATGTTCGTGGGGAGGTGGGTGATGCGGACGGCGGAATCCGTCTTGTTCACATGCTGGCCGCCGGCGCTGGACGCGCGGTAGGTGTCGATACGGAGGTCCTTCTCATCGATGGTGATATCGATGTCCTCCTTCACTTCAGGGTACACATAGACCGAAGCAAAGGACGTATGACGCCGTTTGTTGGCATCGAAGGGGGAGATCCGCACCAGCCGGTGAACGCCCGCTTCGGCCTTGAGCTTGCCGTAGGCATAGTCGCCGGACACGGTAAAGGTCACGGACTTCACGCCCGCCTCCTCACCGGCCTGATAGTCGAGGATATCCCTTCCGAAGCCGCTCTTTTCGGCCCACCGGAGGTACATGCGCATCAGCATCTCGGCCCAGTCCTGGGCCTCGACCCCGCCTGCTCCCGGGTGGATCGAGACAATGGCATTGACCATGTCGAGCTCTTCCGAGAGGAGGGCTGCTATCTCGGACCGGGAGATATCGCCCTGGATCACGGCGGTCTCCCGCGCCAGTTCCTCGACCATGGCCTCCCCCCCCTCTTCAGAGGCAAGCTCCATCATGGCCTCCAGATCGCCCAAGCGCTGGGCAAGGGAGGCCATGTCCCGAAGCGACCGCTCGATCGCGGCCTTCTCTTTGAGCGTGGTGTTCGCCTTGTCCTGGTTGTTCCAGAAATCAGGTGCTTCTAGCAGACGGGTGAGGTCGTTGAGACGGGCTTCCTTGGCAGGGGTGTCAAAGATGCCTCCGGAGGGATTCTATACGGTCCTTGACCGTGGCAAGATCCTGTTTCAGTTCGTCGAGCAGCATGACCTGTCTCCCATTTCCGTGGTATGAACCCAGGGGCGATTTGAATAATGATACATTCCCTGCAGGCTGCTGAAGGGATATTCAACGGAGCAGATTATACCATAACAGACAAAAAAAACAACGCAGGAAGCAAAAAGACAAACAAATTGACTTTTGTCGCGGGGGATGCTATAAGAAAGCCACAACTCAATATGAACACATCCAGGCGAAGGGAATCCCGTGAGAACCGGGAGCGGACCCGCCGCTGTGATCCCGGCCTTGCGCAAGCAAGGCCAACCATCTGTCGATAGAGGCCACTGGTCGTGCAGCGCATGACTGGGAAGGCTGGCAGAAGGGGGAGAGCCAGAAGACCTGCCTGGATGTTTCTCGCACAGTCTTCGGCGTTAAGATCATGTGTGGGTTAATGCGTACCTTAATCCCCAGTCTTCCCACGAAGGCTGGGGATTTTTATTTGCACCTCCTTCACCGCCAAGGATGCAGAGGAAGGCGAGAACCAAGTTCACTGACGAAGATGAACGGCGAAATGCAAAAACTATTTATTACTCTCGTCTTCCTTCTGCACGCATACCCGACATCCTATGCCGGTGAACCTGCAGTGCCCCCGACCCGCATCATCTCCCTGTCCCCGGCGACGACGGAGATCCTCTTCGCACTCGGTGCAGGGGACCGGATCATCGGCGTGACCAGTTTCTGCGACCATCCGGAGGAGGCGGGGAAAAAACAGAAGATCGGCGGGATGTCCAATCCGTCGCTCGAAGCGATCGTGGCGCTCAAGCCCGATCTGGTGGTCATGACCACCGACGGCAACCCGCAGGAGGTCAACGAGCGGCTGCGGACGATGGGACTTCGCACCTACGTGTGGACCGCTCGGAAGCTTTCGGAACTGCCTGGCGGCATCAGGGCGCTCGCGTCGGTCATCAGGGTGCAGGCACGCGGTGAGAATCTGGCAGGAGAGATAGAGACAGGGATACAACGTTCGCTGGTCAGAGGTCGGTCTTCCCGGCGCTTGAAGGTCCTGTACATCGTCTGGCCGGAACCCCTGATGGTAGCAGGTCCGGGAACAGCGATCGATGACGCGATCGCTCTGCTCGGTATGGACAACGCGGCAGCGGGCTCCAGGACGGCCTATCCGCGGTTTTCGATCGAAGAGCTCATCCGTCAGGCGCCGGAGGTTGTGTTCATCGGCAAGGGATCGGGGATGGACATGCAGGCCGTGTCCCGGGGCATCCTGAAAAAGCTCGCGACCGTGCCCGCGGTCAGGAACAACAAGGTCTGCTATGTCAGTGACAGTCTCTACCGGCTCGGTCCGCGGGTCGTGCAGGGGATCGAGGAACTGGCGGCATGCATAAAGTAAGAATCGCCCTCTTTCTGCTCATGGCCGCAGCCATCCTGGTCCTGGCCTTGTACGCCGGTCCCCGGACGATCAATCCTTTTGCGATGACGGCCACGGAGCGCGAGATCCTGCTCTCCATACGGCTGCCGCGCGTGGCGGTCGCGCTGCTGATGGGCATGGCCCTGGGCGCTTCCGGCGCCATATTGCAGGGTGTGCTGCGTAACCCGCTGGCTGACCCTTATATCCTGGGGATCTCCAGCGGCGCATCCCTTGCAGCAGCCCTCGGCCTTCTTGCGGGTTTCTATGTCTTCGGCGGATCGAGCGTTCCCGTATCGGCTTTCATCGGCGCCTCGCTCGTCAGCATCCTCGTCGGGGCATTCGGCTGGAAGCGAGGCGGTCTCTGGCCCGAACGGCTCCTGCTTGCCGGCATCGGATTGAACTTCCTGTTCAGTGCTGTTCTGATGCTGCTCATGTCCATATCGAGCGACGAGGGTCTTCGGCGAGCGGTCCTTTGGATGTTCGGCGACCTCTCCATGGCGGACTGGACGCTGATCCCTTCAGCGTCCATTTTCATTATCATCGGTCTCTGCATTGCGCTCCTCCGCTCCAAGGCGCTGAACGCACTGATCCTGGGCGATGAATTCGCCTACAGTCTCGGATTCGCCGTGCACCAGGAACGGCTCATTCTCTTCGTGGCGATGGCGCTCATGACCTCGGCATCAGTATCCCTGGGAGGGACCATCGGTTTCATCGGGCTCCTGATGCCGCACATCGTACGCTTCCTGCTCGGAGCCGATAGCAGGCTCCTGGTGCCGGCTTCAGCGGTCGCCGGCGGGGCGTTCCTGTGCTTTGCGGACCTGATCGGAAGGTCGCTGATGCCGCCCCTGGAGCTTCCTTCCGGGACCGTGACCGCGGTGATCGGCGCGCCCTATTTTCTCTATCTGTTAAGGAAAAAAGATGTTCTCGGCGTATAGCGGCCCCATCCTCGAGCTCGACCGGGTGTCCTACCGATATCCCGGTGCCGAACGGATCATCGATGACCTTACCTTCGCCATCGGGGGGGGAGAGTTCATCGGACTTCTGGGCGCGAATGGTTCCGGCAAATCAACTATCCTGAAGCTCGCCGCGGGCATGGTTCGGCCGGACACGGGGACCGTCAGGCTCTGGGACAAGCCGCTGGCCGCTTACCGGAACAAGGACCGGGCGAAACTCCTGTGCTACTTTCCCCAGCACCTGGATGTAAGCGTGCCGTTCACGGTCCGGGAGATCGTGGGCATGGGGATGTACCCCTACGATATCCCTCCGGCGATGACCGTTGATGAAGCTATGGACACCGTAGGGCTTCTGGACAAGGCGGACGTCCATGTGACGAACTTGAGCGGCGGGGAGCGCAGGAGGGTGTTCATTGCCATGACGCTGATCCAGGGCGCGGGGATCCTGCTGCTTGATGAACCGCTGGCGAACCTGGACATCAGGTACCAGATCGAGTTCCTGCGGCTGCTGCGGCGGCTGCAGGAGCAAAAGGGCATTTCCGTCATCATGGCGCTCCATGACATCAATGTGGCGCTGCAGTTCGAGAAGGTCATGGTGATCAAGAACGGCGCGGTGCTCGGCATCGGGGCACCGGAGGCCGTTTTGACCGGGCCGATGATCCGTGACGCCTTTGAAGTGTCTATCGAGCTGCAGAAGGCTGAGCATGGAATGTACATTATGCACGAAAAGTGGTTCTGAGGATGGATTTGTTCGCGAGAACAAAGGACCGATGAACATCACTCAGTAGGTGATCGTCGACAGGAAAAGGATCAGGATGGACTAGGTAAACAGGGAAGACGGAATAAACGAGGGAATGAGAAACGGAAGGGGGTGGGAATCCCCCGCTGTCACGCAACTGTGATGGAAACGAAATCCGGACAAGCCACTGTCCCGCGGGCGGGATGGGAAGGCCGGAGAGTAGGATGTCCTCAGCCAGGAGACGGCTCATTCCCACAACCTCGAAAGAAGGAGAAAAGACAATGAAGAAGGCATGGATCGCAGTCGCAGCATTGGTTACTTCGGCATTTGCAGCGAGCGCATATGCGCAGCAGGCGGATGTGCAGTTGAAGGAAGTGGTCGTGACAGCCACGAAGACCGAGAAGGACCCTCAGGATGTGACGCAGTCGGTGACGGTCCTGACCGGCGCAGCGATCAAGCGGTCGGGAGCGGTGAACGTTTCTGAGGCCGTGCGGACGGCCACGGGGGTTGCGGTGAGCGACCAGGGTCCGATCGGGGCGCTCACGACCGCCACGATCCGCGGCGCCAACTATTCGCAGGTGCTGGTGCTGCTCGACGGGATACGCATGAACTCGCCTCGCGACGGCGGCGTTGACCTGTCCGCGCTTCCGGTGTCCCTGGACGATATCGACCGCATCGAGATCGTCCGCGGGCCTGGTTCGGCTCTCTACGGGGCGGACGCCATGGGCGGCGTGGTGAACATCATCACGAAGCAGCCCGGGGCGCTTGCCGTGAACCGTATCGGCGGGGCAATGGGGAGCCACGGTTATGATACGATCCAGGTCGGCACGTCGGGACGGCAGGGGGCTTCACGCTACGCCTTTTCGGCGGAGCGCGAGACCTCGGACGGGTACCGGACGAACAGCGACCTCGAGCAGTGGACCGTGGGCGGTCGGCTCGGATATGACCTGGGTAAGGCAGCGGCGCTGGACCTTGCCGCGAACTATATTAGCAAGGAGAACGGCCTGCCCGGCAACCTCCAATTCTACGAGACTCCCCTTGCGCGGCAAGGCCAGCGGACGCTGGTGACCGGAGCAGTATTGAAGGGACGGCTGAACAAGGAGCTCGACGTCAAGGTGTCGGCTGCCGTCAGCGAGGACATGCTCCGGGCGCAGGACCCGCAGTCCCACATCGTGACGTTCGGGTCGTTCACTTCGCTCGTTCCCCCGGTGAACAGTCTCCACGAGAGCAGGTCTCAGCGAAGCGAGGTGCAGGCGAACTGGGTAGCCGCTCCCTGGAGTATCTTCACCCTTGGGTACGAGCTGCGTCGGGACAGCCTCGACAGCACCGATTCGGGGAACCATACGACGGCCAACCATGCATGGTATCTCCAGGACGAGATTCCCGCAGGTGACTCGCTCATCTTCGTGATCGGGGAGCGGCTCGACAGCCACTCGGTATACGGGGAACAATGGAGCTCCCGTATGAGCGGACGCTATCATGCGAGAAGCACGGGCTCGATTGTTCGCCTTTCCTATGGCGAAAGCTTTCGCGGCCCGACGCTGAACGACCTCTATTGGAACGCTCCGGATGCCGTAGGGAATCCAGCTCTTCGGCCCGAACAGGCGAAGGAGTACGAAGCGGGTCTCGAGCAGTCTTTGGGGGGCGGCAGCACGTTCAAGGCGGCCTACTTCGAGCGCAAGGTGAAGGACCTCATCAACTGGGACTTCATGGTCTTCCCCATGCGGCCCGAAAACATCGGCAGGGCGAACATCACCGGTATCGAAGCGGAGGTGGACCTAAAGCTGTCAGTCGCATCCAGCTTCGCTTTGAACTACACCTACCTGAATCCTATTGACGAGGCGACGCAGACAAAGATATATTCCACCATCATGCCGAAGAACCAGTTCAAGGGAACGCTGACCCTAGCCGTCGAGAAGGACGTGTACCTCGCTGTGTCGGGGCGGGCGGTGGAGAACTACGTGAGACCCGGCGATCCCGAGTGGAAGTACTCGGTCTATGACGCGAAGATATCCCAGAGGATGGGCAAGCCGGGCGGGGTGAACGCCGAGATCTATTTTGCCATGACCAACATCTTCGACCGGAAGTATGAGAACATCCAGGGGTATCCCATGCCTCCGAAAGAAATTCGGGGAGGGCTGACCGTACAGTATTAGGGCCAGCTGTTCCAACCGCAGAAGTGACCATGACGAACGAACCTGATTCCATCCGGCGGACCCTCGCGGTCTCCGTAGCCGCTCACGTCCTGATCTTCGGGACCGTCTTTGCGTTCGCGCAGTTCGGCGGGGGAATGCTCAGGGGGGACCGTCCGGTCATCGTTGTTTCCTTGGTCAGCGAAGGAAAGGGCGGCGGAGCTTCAGAAGACCGCATACAGCGGCTCAAAGAGGCCCTGTCTGAGAGAGTCCGCACCGAGCTGTCCGATGAAGCGAAGCTGGAACAGGCTCCCTCGTCGTCATCACCTGCAGTCGGCTGGCAAGCGCCGGAAGGAGCGGCGCGGGTACTTCCCGGCCAGGAACAGGCGTACCTTCAGGGTTCCGGGAGCGGAGCCGTACCGAGCGAAGGAACGGTGGCGGGTCCAGCCGGAGGTGTCGCTGCTGGCAAGCACATCGGATATTCTTCCGTCGAGTGGCAGCTGCTCCAGGCGTCGCTCGAGCGGGTGAAGACCTACCCCCGCCTTGCCCGGGAGCGGGGCATCGAGGGGACAGTCCTGGTGCGGTTCCGCGTGCATCAGTCAGGAAGCATTGAGCACGTGGATATCGTGAAGAGTTCGGGCGCCCGCATCCTCGACGAAGCATCGATCTCGACAGTCTACCGGGCGGCGCCGGTCCCCTATGTAGACGGATGGATTGAGGTCCCTATGAGCTATGTGTTAAAATGATGGTGTAAAATCCGGAGTGTGAAATGGAACAGGGAAAAATATTCTGCCCGATCTGCAAAAAGGAAGCGGCCTGGAAGGACAATCCTTTCAGGCCGTTCTGTTCTGAACGATGCAGGCTGGTTGATCTGGGCAAGTGGGCTTCTGAGGAATATCGGATCGCCGGTGAAAAAAAGACCCTTCCTGAAGACCCCGTGGACGAAAAAAAATAGTATAGACAAGTAGAATTATTTTTAAAAATATATTACAATACGAACCAGAAAACTTCGGACCTGTCTGCGATATCTTCAGCGTCCATGCACGTCATCTTGTTGTAAACGACCAGGAGACAATCCAGTATGGATATTCGGTGCCCCAGCTGCAGCAAGTTTTTCCGCGTCGTAGATGAAAAGATAGCCGGGAAGGGGATCCGGTTCAAATGCTCCAAGTGCGCCGAGGTCATCACCATCACGAAGGATGACTTTGAGATGGACCTGCTCGCCCGCGGGACGGAGGCCGTAGCTCCAGCCGGGCAGCCGTCCGCTCCCTCACTAAAACCGGCACCACCATCACCTTCGATGCCGTCAACACCGGAGTCGAAAGCACAGGAGTATAGACCCCAGGAGTACCGGCCTCCGGCGGAACAGCCTGCCGATGAACAGCCGGCGGAGGATCAGCAGATACCACCCGTTTCGCTGGGCGATTTCGACTTCAGCGAGCCCCATGCTGCAGCTTCATCGGCAGCACATCCTGCGGAAGGATTCGGAGGCCCCGAATTTCCCTTTGGTGCATCGCAGGAGCAAGCTGCTCCGGAGATCGAGATATCCCCTGAAGCGGCAATCGAGGCAGAGGCGGCTTTGCTGTTTCCCGATGACCTTATATCGGAGCCGAAGCGAAAACCTGCCTTCGGGGCTCCTTCACCGGAAGAGCAGGCACCGGTGCTTGATCTCGGTTCTGAGCCGGAACATGAACTGAACGCTGATTTGGGAACTGGACCGGAACCGCAGGCTGTACCGGAACTGAAGATGCAGCCAACGCTTGCCCGGAATGAGCCGCCGAAGACCGGCCCTGTCTTCACAGCACCGCCAAAGCAGCAACCGGCGCCTCTGCCCCAGCAGGATAGTGACGACGAGATCGACCTCGGCGCAGCCCTTAGCATTCCTCAGTCTGTCGGGACCGGTGAGTCGTCGGCAGGGAGCGAGCGGGAAGAGAAGATGATTGCGCGAACGGTTCCTGCCGGTGCGCAGGAGGATGAGGTTCATCCTCTTGCGTCCGGCAATGTCACCGGCGCCGTGGCGGGACTGGGCTGCGCTGTGCCGTTCATGGCGCTCCTGTTCCTGTCCGCAGGCATCGTGATGAAGCTGGTCCCGTTCTTTGCAAGCGCGCCCCTGTTCCATCTCATCGCTCTTGTGGGAAGCGGCATTATCAGCATGAGCGTGCTGATAGGGCTCGTCATAGCCATTGTCCAGGCGAAAGCAGGAAAGAAGCTCTTTTTCCTTTTGAACGTCCTGATCGGCTCGCTGTTCGGAGCGGCCTTCGGCGTCGCTGAATTTGCCGCACTATCGCTGGTAACAGGTGCTGACCTCGCCCTGCCGGCAATCGTGGACAGTGCGGTCAACTCGGCCGTCATTGCCTTCGTGCTGAGCGTCCTTGTTGTTGTTGCGAGACGCGTCATGATCAACGAAAAAGGTGAGACCTTCTCCGCCGACCTCACGGGGCTGCAGAAGACCGGACTTGTTCTCTCCCTAGTACTGGTCCTCTTCGCTGTGTACGAGACCGGCACCATCGCCGGGAGGATGAAACAGTCCATGAAAGAGCCAGGTCAGATACACGGAGATATGCTTATCCCGACAGGGCTTCAGGTCTCGAAGGCATACGGATATATAGACCCCGCCACCGGGGACCTTGTCGTGTCCGGATCGATACAGAACACGACGGACAAGCCAAAGTTGGGCTGGTACCTGGTGACCGAGGTCCGCGACGCGAAGGAGGCCGTGCTGACGACGGTGAAAATGATGAACGGTATCCAACTGTATACAGCCAAGGAGCGGGAACTCTTGGCGAAGCGGGGAACGAAAGCGGAAGATATACAAAAAATGACCGCAGCTCAGGATGGGATGATTCCCGCCAGGGGCAGCGTGAACTTTGAAGTGCGGGTCATGAACCCGCCGGCGGGCAGTGCTGGTTTCCTGCCCACGCTCCACGCCTTTGACCCTGCTTCACTGGGAGAGAAGGTAAAGTAAGGTCGGAGAATCCATAAGAACAGCTTTGCCATCAATGCTAAGATCATGCGGCGATACGCCGCATTTATTTTATTACCCGAGAACCGGAGGCATAAGGCCGGTTGATGTAGATAATATTTCAGAAAATGAAGAACATATTATTAGGGGACTCACGGTTCCAGAGATTCTTCAAGCCAGTTGGGGTTCGGCCCCAAGAGACCACAATATTTTGTGCTTCATGAGCAATTTGCTCTTGACAAAAACCGTGATTGTGCTATAAATGCAGGGCTTTTTCCTTAGAACATACGATTAACACCGGCCGGGAGGATGACAGATGAGCAGTGTCCATAAGAACTACCTATTTACTTCGGAGTCGGTTACCGAGGGGCATCCTGACAAAATAGCCGACCAGATATCGGACGCGGTCCTGGACGCCTTTCTTGCCCAGGACCCCATGAGCCGCGTGGCCTGCGAAACGCTCCTGACGACCGGGCTCATCATGGTCGCCGGTGAGATCACCTCCAAGGGCCGGGTGGAGATCGACGAACTCGCCCGCAAGACCGTCAACGAGATCGGCTACACCCGTGCCAAGTTCGGGTTCGATGCCGACACCTGTGGCGTCATCACCGCGGTCCACCGGCAGTCTCCGGACATCTCCATGGGCGTGGACACCGGCGGAGCGGGCGATCAGGGCCTGATGTTCGGCTATGCCTGCGATGAGACGCCGGAACTCATGCCCCTTACCATCAGCCTGGCGCACAAGATCACCCGCCAGCTTTCCGAGGTGCGGAAAAAAGGCATTCTCCCCTATCTGCGTCCTGACGGCAAGTCCCAGGTGACCGTCGAATACAAACAGGGCAAGCCCCACAAGATCCACGCAGTGGTGGTCTCGAGCCAGCACAGCGCCGACGTGGAGCAGAAGCAGATCCGGGCGGACATCATCGAGAAGGTGATCAAGCCCGTCCTTCCCAAGGACCTGCTTGACGAGAAATCCATCATCTACCACATCAATCCGACGGGCAAGTTCGTGGTCGGCGGGCCCATGGGCGACACGGGCCTCACGGGACGCAAGATCATCGTGGATACATACGGCGGCGTGGGCAGTCATGGCGGCGGCGCGTTCTCGGGCAAGGATCCTTCGAAGGTGGACCGTTCCGCAGCCTATATGGTGCGCTACATCGCCAAGAACATCGTTGCTGCAGGGATCGCATCGGAATGTGAGGTCCAGCTCGCCTATGCCATCGGCGTTCCTGAGCCGGTCTCGGTCCATGTGGATGATTTCGGCACGGGCAAGGTGCCCCACGACAAGCTTGTCGACATGATCCGTAAGAACTTCGACATGACCCCGAAAGGCATCATTCAGACGCTTGACCTGCGGAGGCCGATCTACAGGAAGACAGCGTCCTACGGACATTTCGGCAGGACCGAGCCGGAGTTCACCTGGGAGCGGACGGACAAGGCAGCGACCCTGAAGAAGGAAGCTGGCCTGTAACATCCTGAAGCTATGCGTCATTCGTAGGGGCACGGCGCGCCGTGTCCCTACTTTTGTGTTGAAGGCGTAAGAACGACCGAAATCATGGTAAGGAGATAGACTGAACTACGACGTTAAAGACCTAAAGATGGCGGACAAGGGAAAGCTCCGGATCGAATGGGCGAACCAGAGCATGCCGGTGTTGAACCTCATCAAGAAGCGTTTTGCGAAAGAAAAGCCGCTGAAAGGCGTGCGTCTTGCCGCGTGCCTGCACGTGACCACCGAGACCGCGTCGCTCATGCAGACGCTCAAGGCCGGCGGCGCAGACGTGGTCCTCTGCGCATCGAACCCGCTCTCGACCCAGGATGATGTGGCAGCTTCGCTGGTGAAGCACGACAAGATACCGACCTTTGCCATCAAGGGCGAGGACGGCAAGACCTACTACAAGCACATCATGTCCGTGCTCGACATCAAGCCGCAGATGACCATGGATGACGGTGCGGACGTCGTGTCCGTTCTCCATACGAAGCGGAAGGACCTCCTGGCCCATGTCATCGGTGGAACTGAGGAGACGACCACCGGCGTCATCCGCCTCCGCAGTATGGCGAACACCGGCGTTCTCCAGTATCCTATCATCGCGGTCAACGACGCGCAGACCAAGCATTTCTTTGACAACCGCTACGGCACCGGCCAGTCTACCATCGATGGCATCATTCGCGCGACGAACCGCCTATTAGCAGGCTCTATCTTCGTGATCGCCGGCTACGGCTGGTGCGGACGCGGTCTTGCCATGCGGGCGAAAGGCATGGGCGCCAACGTAGTCGTCACCGAGATCGATCCGCTCAAGTCCATTGAGGCCGTCATGGACGGATACCAGGTGATGCCGATGGCTGATGCGGCCAGGATCGGCGATATCTTCGTGACCGTGACGGGTGACATCAAGGTGATCCGGGCTGAGCACTTCCGTGCCATGAAGGACGGAGCCATTGTGTGCAACACGGGCCACTTCAACGTCGAGATCGACCTTGAGGCACTGGATAAGATGAAGAAGAAAAAGCGGCTCATCCGGGAGTTTGTGGAGGAGTTCACGCTTCCGAACGGCAGGAAGATCAATATCCTGGGCGAGGGGCGGCTCATCAATCTGGCTGCTGCTGAAGGCCATCCTTCGAGCGTCATGGACATGAGTTTCGCGAACCAGGCGCTGTCCGCCGAGTTCATGCTCCGGAACAGCTCAACGCTCGAGAACGACGTGTACTCGGTCCCGCAGGATATCGACACGGAGATCGCGCGTCTCAAGCTCAACGCCATGGGCGTGAAGATCGACAAGCTGACTCCCGAACAGAAGAAATACCTCGCTTCATGGGAGATGGGGACGTAATTGAAGCTCCCTGCAGCACGCTGCAGGGAATTCGATCCTCAAGGCAGTATATGTGTACTAATCGCTTGCTATCCCCGCATCAAGCCGCGGGGAATGCGCTCGCTCCTGGATTCATCTCAAGAAGATGGACAACGCATGCGGAATGAAGGATGGCGTATAGATACGCTCTTCATTCCGCATTTTTTTTGACCGGAGCCTGCGGTACGGAATCCGCATTATGCCTTCGATGCACAACTACCTGAAGATTGTTGCCGCCATGCTGATCTGGAGCACCTGGGGGATCATGGTCCGTTGGATCGCCTTGCCTCCCGTGGTCATTCTATTCTATACCGCTCTTATCGCGAGCATTGCCGTTCCCGTCATCCTGAAGGTAAGGGGGGAACTGGGCCTGAGCGGCGTGCTGACCGTCTGGCCGTTGTTCACGGCGCTTGCCCTCTCCTCGGTCGTCAACAATATCAGCTATTTCTATTCCCTGAAACACACAACGGTTTCGAACGCGGTTTTCACGCATTATTCGGCTCCCGTCATCGTTGCGGTCCTCGCACCGCTGCTCATAGCGGAGAAGCTCCAGAAGATAACCCTTATATCGCTTCCTATCGCGGCAGCCGGCATGGTGATGATCATTGTTGCAGGCGGAGGTCTCGATCTGGGCGGTGAGCATACCCGGGGCATACTTGCCGGGACCGTTTCAGGCGTAGCCTATGCATGCTTGATCATCCTGTCCCGCAAGCTCAGCCGAATGTTAATGCATCATAAGGCTGTTGTTGTGCTCCTCTGGATCACGACAGCGATAACCGCGCCTGCGGCACTTGCGGTCGATCATGAGGTGTCCCTGGTGGCGGCATTGCTCCTGCTCACCGGCGGCCTCGTCCATTCCACGGTCGCGCCGCTCCTGTATTTCAGCGCGCTGAGGAAGGTCATGGCGCAGCATGCCGCTATCCTCGGGTATGTCGAGCCTCTTGCTGCCGTACCTTTGGCAGTCCTTTTCCTCGGGGAGAACCCGTCCTTTTCGGCGCTGGCGGGCGGTTTCCTCATCATGATATCCGGCTATCTGGTCATCCGTGACGCAACAGGTCGACGAGACGCTCTCCAGTAGACCGTTGATCACCGACAGCTCATTGAACACTCAACGGTCATGAGCGGTCTTGGAGGCGGTTGTCATAAAGCTCCAAACGAGGCAGTCCCTGTGATCAATGCGACCTATTGACAGGACATTTTCTCAAGGCCATAGTGTTGCCGTATGGACCGAAATATAAAAAATCCCCCATCATTATTTTTATGATATAATCATCCCAGTTTCAGCCGGCAGCTATTCCTGTTCAGCAAAGGATATGATAAAAATGCGAAAATCATCTGTCGCGGTCATCTTGCATGCCGTAGCAATTTCACTTGTATTATTCATCGGTTCAGGCAACAGTGCACGGGCTGATGGCAAGTCAGGAGAGTCATTGTTCAAGGAGCACTGCTCACTTTGCCATCCTGACGGCGGAAATATCGTCAATCCGAAGAAAACCCTCCATAAAAAAGACCTCGAAGCGAACAACATAAAATCCAAGGACGATATCGTTCGTATCATGAGAAAACCCGGTCCAGGCATGACCACATTTAATGAAAATACTGTGCCGGAAAAATCGGCCAAGGAAATCGCCGGATATATATTGAAAACCTTTAAGTGATTAATTCATTAAATTTAGAAATAGCGCAACAATTATCTATTTTGAAAAAAAGAGCTACCTTCCGTAACAATTAATTTGACAGATTATATTATCTTATGCTTTAATTAACGAAGTTTATATTAGTCTATTCTAATACGTAAAAGCTCACCCATACAGAAAATTCAGATTTCTTAATATCGCTGATATCACTGAACATACCCGCACGGTGATTGACATTCTTTCTTTGAGGGGGTTGTATGATGAAAAACAAAGATACTGAATCGGTCAGCAAGCAGCTTGGTGTGTCGCGCAGGGAGTTTATCAAGTACTGCAGTATTGTGGCCGCAGGCATGGGGCTGCCGCTCGGTGCCGGCGAGCAGATCGCAGAGGCCGTGGCAGGAGCAGCGAAGCGTCCACCGGTGATCTGGCTTTCTGCTCAGGAGTGCACGGGTTGTTCAGAATCGCTGCTCCGCGCCACCCATCCCACCCTTGAACATCTTATCCTCGATCTTATTTCCCTCGACTACCACGAGACGCTCAGCACACCGTCAGGCCACCAGGCCGAAGCTGCGCGTGCAGCCTCGATCAAAGAGAACAAAGGTAAGTTCATCCTCGTCGTGGATGGCTCCATTCCCGTCAAGGACAACGGAATCTATTGCATGATCGCCGGTAAGACCGCATTGGACATCTTGAAAGAAACGGCCAAGGATGCTTTCGCGATCATCGCGATGGGTTCCTGCTCGTCTTGGGGCGGTGTGCCTTCCGCGGATCCCAATCCGACCGGTGCAACACCGGTTCAGAAAATACTCACCGATGCAGGTATCAAGACGCCGGTGGTCACCATCCCGGGATGTCCGCCCAATCCCTACAATTTCCTTTCCACGGTTTTGTACTTCGTCACATTCAAGAAACTGCCGGAGCTCGACGACCTGGCCAGGCCGAAGTTCGCCTATGGCAGGCTTATTCATGAGAACTGCGAGCGCCGCCCGCACTTTGACGCCGGCCGTTTCGCCACAGAGTTCGGTGATGAAAACCATCGCAAGGGATATTGCCTCTATCAGCTCGGGTGCACGGGGCCCGAGACCCAGGCGAACTGCCCTGCGATTCTCTTCGGCGCGACCGGTGCGGGGACATGGCCTGTGGGGACGGGCCATCCGTGCTTCGGTTGCACCGAAAAGGGCATCGGGTTCCACAAACCGCTCTTTAGCAAGGCGAGCCTGCACCTGGTGACACCACCTGACACCTATCCGCACATTGCAGAGAAGCAGGGAGCGAGCACGGGTGCGACCATCGGCGGTGTAGTCGTTGCAGCGGCTGCCGCTGGTGCTGCGTTCGCAGCAGTGAATAAAGTCTCGCAAAAACTGGGCGAGGATGAAGGCAAAGGGAAAAAATAAGGCCACGGGGGAACGAACGTATGGAAATTAAACGAAGAGATTTCCTAAAAGTTGCAGCAGCCGGCGGCCTCGTGGCGGCGTCTCATGCACATCCAGCCCTTGCCCGTGAGCCCAAGGAGCGTATCAAAGAAGCAGTGGGCTTTCTCTATGATTCAACGGTCTGCACCGGCTGTAAAGCATGCGTATCCGCCTGCAAACAGGCGAATGAAATGCCGCCGAGCTTCTCCTCGAGCGATCAGCTCTGGGACAATGCGTTGGATAATGATTCCAAGACCTATAATATCATCAAGCTCTATAAGGACGGGACAGGGGCAGCGAAGGACCGGGAAAAAGACGGCCATGCCTACGTCAAGCGGCAGTGTATGCACTGTGTGGACCCGTCTTGCGTTTCAGCTTGTCCGGTGTCGGCACTCGTCAAGGACCCGAAGACCGGCGTTGTCATCTACGATAAGGGTAATTGCATCGGGTGCCGTTACTGCCAACTTGCCTGTCCGTTCAATATTCCGAAGTTCGAATTCGAAAAGGCCTTCCCGCAGATCCGCAAATGCCAGCTTTGCGACCATCTGATGAAGAAGGGCGAATTCGCTGCGTGCGCCAAGCATTGTCCCACGGGAGCTACGGTGTTCGGCAAGGTGGAAGACCTTCTCGCCGAAGCCAGGAAGCGGCTCCAGTACAAACCGGGGAGCCGCCAGGTCTACCCGGTGGAGCGATTAGGCGGCACTGTCACGACCGAACGGGATGTGACCCCGTACATCCAGAAGATCTATGGCGAGAAGGAGGGTGGCGGCACTCAGGTCCTCTGTCTTGCTGGTATGCCCTTCGAGAAGCTCGGCCTGCCGGGCCTGTCGGAGACTGCGGATGCAAAGAAGTCGGAAACGCTGAATCACACAATCTACAAAGGCATGATCGCGCCGATCGTGTTCCTCGGCGGTCTGCTGTACGTGGTGCATAAGAACACGAAGGACCACAAATAACCACAAGGGAGATACCTATGTCTGAAGAAAGCATACCCTTAGGCGGAAATGTTTTGACCAAGCCGTTTCTGTTCTTTGCCGGCTTGTTCGGTTTTGCGGTCATCCTGATCGGCATCCGCTATATCTTCGGGATCGGGGCTGTCTCGAACCTGAACGACGGTTATCCATGGGGCATCTGGATCGCCTATGACGTGGTTGTGGGAACGGCCATAGCCTGTGGCGGATATTCCATGGCATTGCTGGTCTATGTGATGAACAAAGGCGAGTATCATCCGCTTGTCCGTCCCGCCTTGCTCGCAGGCGTATTCGGCTACACACTCGCGGGCGCATCCATCATGGTCGACATCGGACGGTACTGGAATGGCTGGAAACTCTTCACCCCGTGGTATGCGAATATCAACTCGACCATGTTTGAAGTCGCCTTCTGCGTGATGACCTATACCATGGTGCTCTGGATCGAATTCACGCCTGCTTTTCTGGAAGGCATCATCAAACACAAGGACAAGCTGCCGAAGTTCGTCCAGGGATGGAAGGTCGAAGGCATCCATAAGACGCTGAATAAGTTGCTTTTCATCTTCATCTCTGTTGGGATCCTCCTGCCGACCATGCACCAGTCCTCGCTCGGCACGCTGATGTATATCTCGGGGGCAAAGCTCCATCCGCTCTGGCAGACAGGATTCCTGCCCCTGCTCTTCCTGATCTCGGCCATTACCATGGGATACGCGATGGTGGTCTTTGAGTCCATCTATTCATCCATCGGGTTCAAGCGCGAGCTCGAAATGCCCTTCCTATCGAAGCTCTCGGGGATCATCCCCTGGCTCATTGGCGCCTATCTCCTGGTGCGGGTCGCTGATCTGCTCTGGCGGGGCGCGTTCGGGACGGCCTTCCAGTTCAACCAATACGCCCTTGCGTTCTGGATCGAGAACGCCCTGTATGTCTATTCGTTCATCATCTTGCTGCAGGTGCCGAACCGCTCTCGACCCAAGCGGCTCTTTCTGGCCGCAGCTGCGATGGTGCTGGCCGGAGCGGTCTATCGCTTCAACACGTATCTGATCGGGTTCAATCCCGGGAACAACTGGAACTATTTCCCCTCCTTCGGGGAGGGCATGATAACGCTGGGCATCATTTCCTTCGAGATCATGGCCTATCTGTATATCGTCAAGACATTCCCCGTGCTGCCCAAGGCTGAGCACGCATAACTTACGCGGAAGGAGAATCTGAACAATGTCGAAAAGAATCGTGATAGATCCAATCACCAGGATCGAAGGCCATCTGCGCATCGAATGCGAAGTGGAGAACGGCAAGGTCAGCAAGGCCTGGTCGTCCGGCCAGATGTGGCGCGGGATCGAAAACATCGTGAAGGGGAGGGACGCCCGGGAGGTCTGGCTCTTTACCCAACGGATCTGCGGGGTTTGAACATCCGTTCACGCACTGGCCTCGGTGAGGTCGGTTGAGAACGCCCTGCAGCTCGAAATTCCGCTGAACGCACAGTATATCCGGAACCTGATCATGGCAGCCCACGGCGTCCATGACCATATCGTGCATTTTTATCATCTGGCAGCGCTGGACTGGGTTGACATCGTGTCCGCACTGAAGGCGGATCCCAAAAAGGCCTCGCAGCTCGGTGAGAGCCTTTCGAACTGGGACCAGAACAGCGTCAAGCACATGACGGCGGTCCAGGACCGGCTCAAGACCTTCGTGGCCAGCGGCCAGCTTGGTATCTATGCGAACGGCTATTGGGGCCATAAGGCCATGAAACTGCCGCCCGAGGTCAATCTCCTTGCTGCGGCGCACTACCTGCAGGCGCTCCATTTCCAGCGCAGGATCAACATGGTGGTGTCCATCCTGGGTTCCAAGACCCCGAACATCCAGAACCTGGCGGTCGGCGGTGTGGCAAACCCGATCAATCCTGACAACCAGTCGGCGCTCAACATGGAGCGGCTCTACTACATCAAGACGCTCATCGACGAGGTGCAGGGCTTCGTACGGAACGCCATGCTGGTGGATGTGGCGGCTGTAGCGGCCTTATATGCAGACTGGACCGGGTATGGTAAAGGCGTGACGAACTATCTTTCAGCCCCTGATATGCCCATGGACACGAAGGGGACCACCTTCGCGCTACCGGGCGGGTACATCGAGAACGCGGACCTCGGCACCTATAAGCCCATCAAGAGCTTCAATGACGACTTCTTCAAGAATGGCGTGAAGGAGAGCGTGAAGCATTCGTGGTACAAGGGCGACTGGAACAAACATCCCTGGGAAGAGTCCACGGACCCGAATCACACGGGCATGCAGTACGATGGGAAGTATTCCTGGGTCAAGGCACCGACCTTCAATGGTAAGCCAGCACAGGTCGGACCGCTGGCCAATGTGCTCTGCATGTACGCTGCCGGTCACGCAGGAACGAAGAAGTATGTTACCGACATGCTGAACACGATCAGCGCTGTTGCCAAGACCAAGGTCGGCCCCGCCGCGCTGCATTCCACTATCGGACGCATCGGAGCTCGTGCTGTGCGCTGCGCAGTAATGTTAGATGAATGCACGAACCAGTGGAACGCGCTGGTCACGAACATCGGAAAAGGCGACGTAAAGACCTTCAATGCGCCCAATTTCCCGAGCGGCGAGATCAAGGGCGTTGGCTTCCATGAGGCGCCGCGCGGCATCTTGTCACACTGGAGCGTCATTGCCAACGGGAAGATCAAGAACTACCAGTGCGTGGTCCCTTCGACCTGGAACGCAGCCCCGCGGAACGGCAGCGATCAGCCCGGCCCGTACGAGGCATCGCTCCTCGGCACTCCGCTGGCGGATCCGGAAAAGCCGCTGGAGGTCCTCAGGACCGTACACTCCTTCGACCCGTGCCTGGCCTGCGCCATTCACATGGTCGACGCAAAGGGCAACGACATTGTGAAGGTAAAGGCCCTTTAGCAAGAATCAAATATGCCGTCAAGAAGCCCTCTTGCCCCCTCATCTGGAGGCGGAGGGCTTTTTTTTGCCCAGGGAGGAGCAGTACAACCATGAAAGAACCGACCATTACCATTCTGGGGCTCGGTAATATCCTCATGACCGACGAAGGTGTAGGCGTGCACACGGTCAACGAGTTCGAACGACGCTATGAAGTGCCGGAGTATGTCGAGATCGTTGACGGCGGCGCCGCCGGCCTCGACCTTATCCCGTTCATCGAAGGGCGCGAGAAGGTTCTGATGGTCGATGCAGTGAACTTCGACCGGGAACCTGGATACATCGATCTTCTGGAGAACGATTCGATCCCGATCAGGCTCACCCAGAAGGCCTCCATGCACCACCTCGGGCTTATGGATGTCCTCTGCATTGTCCGGATGTCGGGGAACATCCCGAAGGACCTCTGTATCATCGGCATTCAACCTAAGAGCCTCGAACTCGGTCTTGACATGACCCCGGAGATATGGGATAAGAAAGATGTTCTTGTCGAGCGCATTGTGGCAAAGCTCCGGGAGTGGAACATACCATGTGTCTTGCGGTCCCCTCAAAAGTAATTTCCATCGATAACGATATAGCGACGATCGACGTATACGGTGCCCGGAAGGAAGTGAACATCATGTTGCTTCCCGAAACGCCGCAGCTCGGCGACTTTGTCCTGGTCCACGCGGGTTTCGCGATCCAGACGATCAGGGCCGAGGCATTTCTGACAGGTGAGATCATGCATGAATCCTCTATTGCTCACAGCATCATCGAGATCATTGATGAACAATGTGCCGAACAAGGATGTACGGTGGTCGACGCCCTGACCGTACGGCTCGGCAAAGCCACCGGCGTGATGCCGGAATCGCTCCAGTTCGCCTTCGATGCTCTCAAGGAACCAACGAAAGCAAAGAACGCAAAGCTTACGATCGAGATCGTCCCGGTCGGAGGGAACTGCAAGACCTGTAAGAAGGATTTTGACGAAAAAGAGGTCCCCTATGTCTTCGCCTGTCCTCACTGCGGCTCGAACGATTTTGAGATCACCCGGGGACGGGAGATGGAAATCTCGGATATGGAAATGCATTGATCGAGTGCGGAAATCGGAGTGCGAAGTGCGGAATGAAAAAGGAAGCTATACATGAAAGTTAAAGTGGTATCGAGAATCCTCGAAGCGAACGAAAGGATCGCCGAGGAAAATAGAAAGCGGTTCAAGGAAGCGGGGGTATTCGTCGCGAACCTGATGGGTGGTCCGGGAGCGGGGAAAACGTCGCTCCTCGAACAGACGATCACACGGCTCAAGTCGCATCTGCGGATAGGGGTTATTGAAGGGGACATCGTCGGTCAGGATGACGCGGAACGGATCGGTGCGCTCGATATCCCGGTCGTGCAGATCAATACCGGCGGCGCCTGTCATCTTGACGCGAACATGATCAGCGAGGTCCTGGACGATTTGCCGCTCAAAGAGCTCGATATGCTCATCATCGAGAACGTGGGCAACCTGGTCTGTCCCGCGGAGTTCAAGGTCGGCGAGGACATCAAAATGATGGTGCTTTCAATCGCCGAGGGCCATGACAAACCGCTTAAATACCCCCTCATGTTCCAGGAATCCTCCGCCCTGGTCTTGAACAAGATTGACCTGCTGCCGTATACGAAGGTTGATATCAATAAGATGAGGAACGATTCCCTGGCGCTGAACCCGAAGCTCAAGGTCTTCGAGGTGTCATGTTCGGCAGGAACCGGGATCGATGCGTGGGCTCAATGGCTGAACGGGCTCAGATCGCAGTAACCGGGGTCGTCCAGGGAGTCGGTTTTCGGCCTTACATTTATGCCCTTGCGACCGGCCTCGGGCTTTCAGGATACGTTACTAATACCGCGGACGGCGTGTATATCGATATCGAAGGTTCTGCGGTCCCTGAGTTCATCCGCCGTCTTCCCGCCGAAGCACCGCCGCTCTCCCGTATCACCGACGTCGCGGTCACTCCGCTTCCGCTCCAGGGGTATCAGGGATTTACCATACGCGAAAGTACGCAGTCTTCCGGGACCCGTCCGTTCACGCTCATCTCCTCCGATGTTTCCCTCTGCCGAGACTGCCTTCGAGAACTGAACGATCCAGGCGATCGCCGTTATCGCTATCCTTTCATTAACTGCACGAACTGCGGTCCTCGCTATACCATCACCCGCGCTGTTCCCTACGACCGGCCGAACACGACCATGGCGGTCTTTCCGATGTGCCCGGCATGTGAGAAGGAATATCATGATCCTGCAGACCGGAGGTTTCACGCTCAGCCCATCGCCTGTCCGCAGTGTGGGCCGGCGTGTGAATTCAAGGTCTTGAATCCCGAATATGCCACGAACGAGCGCGATCCGCTTTTCGCCGCGATCGAGGTCCTGAAGAAGGGCGGCATAATTGCCATCAAAGGGCTGGGCGGCTACCACCTCGCCTGCGATGCCACGAACAATGAAGCGGTCACGATCCTGCGCGAGCGGAAGCGGCGAAGCAACAAGCCGTTCGCGGTCATGGCCGCATCCATCGAGGTCATCCAGGGGACCTGCGAACTGACACGGATGGAACAGGAAGTGCTTGAATCACCGAAGCGACCGATCGTGCTCGTGAAAAAGAAGCATCCAGAAAGGGCTCGCTTCCTGCTGTCCGAAGCTGTAGCGCCGCACAATCAACATATCGGATGCATGCTCCCGTACACGCCGCTGCATGCCTTACTGTTCTTGGGCAGGGGTGGCGGTCCTGGTACGGCAGCAAGCGCCTTGACCACACTAATCATGACGAGCGGTAATCTGTCTGAGGAGCCGATCGTGCACCGGAATGATGATGCCATGGACAAGCTGTCTGGTCTCGTGGATGCGTTCCTAGTCCACAACCGGGACATCTTCATGCGCGTCGATGATTCAGTGGTGCGAGTACGGAACGCTGGGATCGGATTGCGTCATGGCGGACGTTCGGAAGATAAAGAATCTCCGTCTCTCCTGTTCCTGCGACGCGCTCGCGGCTATGCCCCTGAGGCGATACCCCTTCGCGACAGCGGGCCCGAGGTCCTCGGCTGCGGGGCAGACCTGAAGAACACGTTCACCTTGACGAAAGGGTCCTTTGCCATTCCCAGCCAGCATATCGGGGACATGGAGAACTATGAAACCCTGAAGTTCTTTGAAGAAAGTCTCGCCAATCTTAAGCAGGTCTATCGCGTGGATCCATCCGCTATTGTTCACGATCTGCACCCCGGTTATCTGTCGACACAATGGGCAAAGGAACAGGGGATAAAGCATAACCTTCCGCTCTTCGCGATCCAGCACCACTATGCCCATATTGGGTCTGTCATGGCCGAACACGGGCTTACGGAAAAAATAATCGGAGTTGCTTTCGACGGGACCGGATATGGCGCGGACGGCAACCTTTGGGGTGGAGAGTTTCTTCTCGCCGATGTCGACGGCTTTGAGCGGGCCGGTCAGATCAACTATATTCCGCTTCCCGGTGGAGAAGCTGCAATCAGGGAGCCCTGGAGGACGGCTGTCAGTTATATCAATTCGGTAGCAGGTGGCGATGCAATGGAACAGCTTGAAGCGATCGGTTTCCTGCAGCGGTATGGCCGGAAGGTCATTGAACAGGTCACGATGATCGCGTCGATCCGGGAGCTGTCGCCGCTGGCATCAGGCGCAGGAAGGCTCTTTGACGCCGTCTCAGCCATGATCGGGGTTTGCGACCGGAATACGTTCGAAGGAGAGGCGGCGATGGCCCTCGAAGCGCTGACGGAGGCCGGCATCGACAGTGAGTATCCGGTTGTTTTCACGGAGAAGAATGAGTATACTGTCGTTGATTTTTCCAATGCCATCCGTGGAGTGATAATCGATCTGACACGGAAAGAGCCGAACCAAGTAATAGCCACGCGGTTCCATAACACGATTGCTTCGGCCATCAGGACGACGATACGTTCTCTCCATCAGAGGACCGGTATCCGTGACGTTGCCTTGAGCGGCGGCACCTTCCAGAACCGCTGCCTGCTCACCAGGACGATGAACCTGCTGGCAGCCGACGCTCTGCGTGTTTATACGAATGTGCAGATGCCGCCGAACGATGCATGTATCTCGCTTGGACAGGCATACCTGGTTCGCGAGCGATTAAAGAAGGGAACAAGATCATGAAACAGATGATCGACGAGCTCCATCATCTGACAGGAACGATCGGAAGGCCGCTCAAGCTCATGGAGGTCTGCGGGACCCATACGGTCGAGATATTCCGCCACGGGATACGTTCGATCATTCCGAACACGATAACGCTCTTGAGCGGCCCTGGATGCCCGGTCTGCGTGACGTCCATCCGGGACGTCGACGCGGCGATCTCGATCGCGAAACAGCCGAACACGGTCCTGGTGACCTTCGGGGACATGATGCGGGTGCCGGGCGGGAAACAGTCGCTCCTGGAAGCGCGATCAGAAGGCGCTGACGTCCGGGTGATGTACTCGCCCATGGAAGCCTTGACACTTGCACAGGAGAATAGTTCGAAAAAGGTCGTTTTCTTTGCCACCGGGTTCGAGACTACGTCTCCGCTCATTGCCGGCACTGTCTTTGCCGCATTCAAAAAAATGGTGAGGAATTTCAGCATCCTATCATCGCACAAGACCGTTCCGCTCGCTCTCAAGGCGCTCCTCGATGCCCCCGACGTACGTGTGGACGGCTTCATTCTTCCGGGACACGTAAGCACGATCATAGGCCTCGTGCCCTACGAATTCGTCGCAAAGGACTATCGAAAGCCCGCGGTCGTGACCGGTTTCGAGGCTGGCGAAATAATTGAGGGGATCCTGATGATCGTCCGTCAGATCGCCAAAGGGGAGGCGAAGGTGGAGAATGCCTATCCTACGGTTGTCAGGCCGGAAGGGAATCCCCGGGCTGTCGAGATCCTAAACGACATATTTGAACCCTCTGACGCCTATTGGCGCGGTATCGGTGTCCTGCCGGGGACGGGCCTCAAACTGAGGGATAGGTATCAGGAATTCGACGCGGAGGCACGGTTCCATCCCCAGACAACGGGCGTTCCGGAGCCGGAGCTCTGTTCCTGCGGGGACATCCTGCGGGGCGTCAAGGTCCCCACGGAGTGCCCGCTCTTTGGCACGGTCTGTACTCCGGAAAACCCGGTTGGCGCCTGCATGGTGTCGAGTGAGGGGAGTTGTGCGGCGGCGTACCGCTATGGCGGTTAGACTTTTATACGATAAGCTATCATGAAACACAGCGCAACCGAGCAACCGAGAAGTCAAACAGTTACAACAAGTAACGGGTACGATCAAAATGGTGAGCGGTTTTCGGGTTAACCTTTTCATCGTTTTTACGCTGTTGCTCCGTTGCTCTGTGTTTCAAATGTTTTTCCAGGAATATGCCGGAGGTTCAATGAAACGTGTCGTCATAGTCGGTATGGGCTTCGGCGGGGTCCGTGCAGCCAGAGAGCTTGCCGGG
>JAAXXJ010000229.1 GCA_013334545.1 Nitrospirota bacterium
TAATGTGCCCGACGGACGCCTTGACCGTGTAGTCCTTGCCGAGGTACTTGCCGATGGTCTTGGCCTTGGCGGGCGATTCAACGATGACGAGTGATTTCATAGCCATGTTAAGGTGACCTTTATTTCCTAAGAAGATGCAGGTTTATCGTGCGATGAACAGACACAGAGGAGTACTGATATCCCACTGTTATTTCTCCGCGTCTCCCCATCCCCGCGTCTCCGTGTCCGCTGGTTCAATTCCACACCGTGCCCTTGTGGTTCAGCGCCGATGCGAGGATGTCCTCGTATTCCTGCTCGTCGGCGAACAGATCAAGGGCGAGCAGGGATTTCATGTGGGAAAGCTCGATCCTTCCGGAGTGGAGCGACAATGCCTTGTCGAGGAGCTCTTCCCGCTGTTCTCCGGAGATGATGCCGAGGCAGGAGAGCTTGGTGATGAACCCGAATGCTTCGATGGTGAACCGCGAACGCTCCTCGGTGTTCATGGAACGCATAGCGTCCGGCAGGGCAACGGGCCCTTTGTTGGGAAGACGGTCCTCCTCGTTTTGGGACAGGGCCTGCATCAGCGTCAGCGCTGCGTCTGCCTCGTGCAGGCGGTAGCCGCTGCTCATGAGCGAGGCCATGATCTTCCCCTCGTTGCTGAACAGGTCCTGTTTCGTCTGCACCTGGTCCGTGATGAGCGAGACCAGATTCATGATGCGTTCGTCCAAGAAATTCCTCTTGTTTCACCACTGAGGCGGGTCGGTCACGGAGAAACAAAAAACAAGCACTCCCCTGTGTCTCTGTGCGTCAGTGGCAGATTATGAAGCTAATCGGTTTCCCTTACAAAATACTTCCCGGGCAGTTGTTTTACCAGTCCTTTCAGCTCCAGGGTGGTCAGGATGCCGCCGAGCCTGCCCGGCGCGCTGCCGTTCTCGGCCATGATGGCGTCGATATGCTTCGGTTCTGCCGAGATGGTGTCGAATACCGAGCGCTCCTCGTCGGTCATGGACGGCAGGGGCATACTGACTGCTGCCCCCGCGTTCCTTCCTTTATAGAGGTCCAGGTCCCGCAGGACGTCTTCGGCCCTTTCGACGAGTCGGGCGCCCTGCTTGATGAGGCTGTTCGTGCCGCGACTGGAAGGTGAGCTGATGTTTCCCGGCACCGCAAAGAGCTTCCTCTCCTGTTTGAGCGTGTAGTCCGCCGTGATGAGCGACCCGCTGTCCTCGGCGGCCTCGATGATGACGGTCCCGGCCGAGAGCCCGCTGATGATCCGGTTGCGCGCCGGGAAGTACCCGCTCTCTGGTTTTGTCCCGAAGGGGTTTTCCGTGATCACCGCGCCGGACCGGGCGATCTGTTCCATCAGGCCCTTGTTCTCCGGCGGGTAGGCCGCGTCGATCCCGCAGCCGAGCACCGCGATAGTCCTGCCTTTTGCGGCGAGTGCCCCCTTGTGGGCCTGGGTGTCGATGCCCCGCGCCATGCCGCTTACGACCGTGATGCCCTGCGACGCAAGGTCGTAGGCCATTTGCTGCGTCACCGTCAGCCCGTAATGGGTGGGGGTGCGCGTCCCGACCATGGCGACCGCGTTCCCGTCCTGCGGCAGCAGCGAGCCGCGTATGTAGAGGAAGAGAGGCGCGTCCGGCGAGTTCCTCAGCCGTTCCGGAAACGCCGGGTCATCGGCAGTGACGACTGCGACCGCAGCAGAGGCCGCCTTTTCCATTTCCGCCTCAGCCAACTCCCGCCAGGGGAACGAGCGGACCTCGCGTGCGATCTTTTCGGACAGGCCGCCGTTCCCGCGGAGTTCATCGACGGACGCGTCGAGAACGCTGGCAGCGGAGCCGAAATTCCTGACCAGCCTGCGAAAGGTGATCCTGCCTACGCCGGGGATGCTGCTCAACCCGATCCAGGAAAGCGTGTGTTCTCTATCGTGCTGCATGGTGGTGTTCGAGAAATCCGGTCGCTTGAGGCAGGAATTATACAGGGTAAGCGACGTTAGTCAAGGACTTTTTTCCTGAATGCCGCGCGGATCGTTGCAGAGAGGTCCACAACACTCTGCTTTTGGTGAGGGAAAAGGGGCTGCAGACGCTACGGCCGGGCAGAGCGATCAGGAGGAGGGAGGAGATGACGAGCCGCGCCGGAACTTGCTGATGATCGCCGGCGCAAGGGTGAAGAGTGCGAGCGAACCGAAAGCGAGCAGGACCCTTGTCGACAGAACGTCGCCGATGCTGTGCACGGTCTCGAGCTGTCCGCCTGCGAAGGCGTAGACCGCCGAGCCTGGGATGATGCCGAGCGACGTGGTCCAGACGAAGGTTGCGAGGGGTACTCGCGTGAGGCCCGACAGAAAGTTCACCAGAAAGAAGGGGAACACCGGGATAAGCCGGAGGGTCAGGAGGTAGTGCGGACCGTTACTCTCGATCTCTGTGTTGAATCTCGCCAACTGCTCCCGGTACCGCTCCTGGAGCGACTCTCCGAGAAGGTACCGCGCCGACAGGAACGCGAGCACAGCGCCGGCCGTTGCCGCCGCGTTCACTGCGAGCACGGTAACAAGCGTCCCGAACACGAGTCCGCCCGCCAGCGTCATGACCGTCGCGCCGGGGATAGAGAGGGCGACGACCGCGATATACGCGAGGATATAGAGGGAGAGGGAAAGGGCATAACGCTCCCGGACTGCAGCAGTCAGCTCTTCACGCCGCTGCTGCAGGCTCTCGAGAGTCAGGACATCCCCGACGCCGCTCAGGCGGAGCAAAACGATCGCTCCAATGAACAGCAGAAGCAGCACGATGTTCCGGTTTTGTTTCGTCATTTTTTCTTTCCCAGGACCTTCGCCAGTATTTTCAACACCGGGTTGTTCCGGAGGCGGTCAACGTACAGGAGCTTGGCAGGCTGGCGCACCACGTCGGTGAACGTCGGGTAAATATGGATCATGGGGGCGATCTTCGTGAAGGAGAGCTTGAGATGACGGAGGAGCTGGGCCTCGTGAATGAGTTCGCCTGCCCGCTCTCCCAGGATATGCGCTCCGAGCAGCCTGCCGCAGCGGTCGCAGATGAACTTGGCCCTGCCAAACTCGGCATTGTCGGTGCGGGCCCGGTCCGTGTTGCGGAACTCGTAGCGGTAGATGCTGATCGTATTGCCGTACCGCTGGCGCGCCTCTTCCTCGGTGAGCCCCGCGTGGGCAAGCTCGGGATCCGTGAAGGTGCACCAGGCAACGGTATCGTAGTTCACCTTCTTCCGGAAAGGGAGGAATGCGTTGCGGGTGGCGATGACCGCCTGGTATTCCGTCATATGGCTGAACTGGTAGGGACCGACCACGTCGCCGCAGGCAAAGATGTTCGATGCCGTGGTCCGCAGGTATTGGTCGGTGGTGATGCCCTTCGGCGTCCAGGCGACGCCCGCTTTCTCGAGGTCCATGCCTTCGACGTTCGGTTTTCTTCCCACGGCGACGAGGATCGACCCGGCCTGGACCTCCCGGCGCTGCTGCTGCCGGTCCTCAATAGTCAGGCTGATGCCGCCGTCCTTGCCGGCGGCCCGCACTGCCTTTGTCCCGGTCAAGAACGTGATCCCGTCGGCGGTCAGCTTCTCCGCGAGGAGCTTCACCAGCTCTTCGTCCTCCCGTAGCATGATCCGTTCGGACATTTCCACCACCGTGATCCGGACCCCGAGATGGTTCAGGGCCGATGCCATTTCCATCCCGATGGGGCCCGCGCCAAGGATGATCATGGACGCCGGAAGGGTCACGAGATCGAAGAGGTTCTCGTTGGAAAGATAGGGGACCGATGCCAGGCCTTCGATGGGTGGAATGAGAGCGGAACTGCCCGTTGCGATCATGAACTTCTTCGCCGACAGGACCTTGCCGCCCAGGCTGATGCGGTGGCTGTCGAGGAACTTCGGATCGCCGAACAGCACGTCAATGCCGAGCTTCTCGAAGGCGGAAGCGGGGTGGCTGTCGTACACTTTTTTGACCGCGCCCTTTACGTACTGCATGACGTTCTTCGTTGAGAGCTTCAGCTCTCCCGCTGTCTCCAGGCCGTAGTCCCGCAGGTGCCGCGCCTGGTGCGCCGCGGCAGCGGCTTTGATCAGGGCCTTGCTCGGCACGCATCCCCGGTTCGTGCATTCGCCGCCGAGCAGTCCCTTTTCGATCAGGGCGACCTTCTTGCCGAGACCCGTGGCGAGCTTCGAGGAGACGAACCCCCCGGCGCCTGCGCCGATGGCGATGAGATCATAGTCGTATGTTGGCATCACGAACCTCCGAAGGGAAAAGAGTGTTTTTGATCACTGCAAGGAACGACATTGTCCGGGACGAGTTGAACGTTGATCGTCTGCCGCGGGCGGCGAGGTCCTTCAGGTCTTCGATGGTGTCCACGTCCTGCCAGAGCGGGAGTTCGTGGACCCGCTGTCCGGCCTTTCCAAAGGACTGCATCGTGGAACGGAAGACCGTGCCTGTGCTCCACGCGATCCCGGAAAACACCCCGGGAAAGAACGTGTCGTTCCTGAATCCGATGAGGTAGTAGCCGCCGTCGCGCGCCGGACCGATCACCGCGTCATGCATATGCAAGGCTGCCAATGCTTCATTGATGAGCGGAGCAGGGAGGTCCGGGATGTCGCTGCCGATCAGGACCACCCGGGAGAAACCCCGGTTAAAAGTCTGGCGGAATGCGTTCTCCATCCGTTCGCCCACGTCCCTGCCTTCCTGGGGCAGGTACTGCTGCTCCGGCCCCAACCAGCCGGCCACCGCGTTCCGGCTGCCAGGCGGATAATAGCCAATCATGACGGGTACGCCCGTCTGCTGCAGGGTGTCGAGGATGTCGAGGCAGAAGTTCTTGTACAGTTCGAGCGTATCATCTTCTCCCAGGGCGGATGACAGCCGGGATTTCACCTGTCCCCTGACCAGGGCCTTGACGAACAGGATTATGAGCGGTTGGTCAGCCATGCTATGGATGCTGTTTTGCTCCGGGAATGTCGCTGGACCACTGCTTGAGTATTGCACAAACCGATGGTCAGTTCAAGGCCAATCCATTTTACGAGGGCGAATGGACCGTGTTTCCCGGCTGCCTGCGGGGAACGGGCCATTGGCCCTGATGTCCGATAAAATTGGGTCTTCCGGGTTTTGTGTGGGTAATACCCGGATCATGTAACTATTTTGCATATCCCCTTCGCAGCCTGAACGAAATTTTGGACCGGTCTAAGGCCACGTCCGCTCGGCCGCGAAAACTCGGCCTGCGGCCTCAGATGCCCCGAATGGGGTATCTGAGG
>JAAXXJ010000530.1 GCA_013334545.1 Nitrospirota bacterium
TGTCCGGGCCCGAGACCACCCTGCCTGTGGCCTGCTCGATGGCGAGGATCACGATGACCACGCCGTCGTGGGCGAGCTTCATCCGGTCACGGAGCACCACGGTGTCCACGCCGCCGGGCACCTTCCCGTCGATGAGCACGCGGCCTGCAGGGACGCGCCCCGCCCTTCTCGCCGAACCTGTCGTGAACTCCATCACCTCGCCGTCCTCGAGGATAAAGATGTTCTCCTCGGGGATGTTCACCTTCTGCGCGAGCTTGGCGTGGTGCACGAGATGGCGGTATTCGCCGTGGACGGGGATAAAGAACTTCGGACGGACCAGGTTCAGCAGGAGCTTCAGCTCCTCCTTGGATGCGTGGCCGGAGACATGGACTTCCGATACCTTCTCGTAAAAGACTTCGGCGCCGTGCTTGAAGAGGTGGTTGATGATCCGCGTGATGGCGCGCTCGTTCCCCGGGATCATCTTGGACGACAGCACGATGGTGTCGCCCTTCCGGATCTGGAAGTGCTTGTGCTCGTTCGCCGCCATGAGGGTGAGCGCGCTCATGGGCTCGCCTTGGCTGCCGGTGGTGATGAGCACGACCTGGTCATCGGGCAGCTGCTTCAGCGCGTCGATCTTGAGCCATGTCTCGGGAGGCATCTTGAGGTACCCCATGTCGAGCGCGATGAGCGCATTGGCGATCATGCTCTTGCCGTTCAGGATCACCTTGCGGCCGTGCATCACGGCCACGTCGATGATCTGCTGGACCCGGTGGATGTTCGAGGCGAAGGTAGCCACGACGATCCTGCCCTTCGCCTTGTGGAAGATCTCTTCGAGCCCCCGCCGCACCTCCTTCTCCGAGAAGGTGTAGCCGCCCTGCAGAGCGTTGGTGCTGTCCGATAGGAAGGCGAGCGTGCCCTTGTCGCCGTACTCGGTGAAGGTGCGGAGGTCCATCACCTCGTTGTCCACCGGCGTGGGGTCGATCTTGAAGTCGCCGGTGTGCACCACGCGGCCCGCGGGCGTCGTGATGCCGAGGCCCACGCCGTCAACGATGCTGTGGGTCACGCGGATGAACTCGACCCGGAAGCAGCCGATCGTCACGATGTCGCGGGGCCTCGCCGGGACGAGCTCCACGGTCTCGTCGAGGCCGTGCTCCCTGAGCTTGTCCTTCACGAAGCCGAGGGTGAGGCGGGTCCCGTAGACCGGGACATTGAGCTCGCGCAGCAGGAACGGCAAGGCCCCGATGTGGTCCTCGTGGGCATGGGTAAGCACAATGGCGCGGACCTTGTGGCGGTTCTCAAAGAGATAGGTGAAGTCCGGGATGACGATGTCCACACCGAGCATTTCGGGATCGGGAAACATGAGCCCGGCGTCGATCACGATGATGTCATCGCCGCACTCGAGCACCGTGGAGTTCATGCCGATCTCGCCGATGCCGCCCAGCGGTATGATCGACAGCGTAGGCTCGCCGCCAGCCCCTCCGATGGCCGTGCTCAGTACGTTCATGTGGTTGATTGTTCCATTCTCCGTGGATTGACACCCGTCCTGTTTCTGCTGATCGGCATCTCACTATAGTATGTTTTCACGGCATCGTCAATCCGGGAGAGCGCAGGGTGGGAACCGCTGTCCGGCCGCTTGAGGAGGGCGCTGCGATCAGGTGATCCGCCGGTCCAGACTCCTATATTGTATTGCCTCGGAGATATG
>JAAXXJ010000230.1:0-4158 GCA_013334545.1 Nitrospirota bacterium
CTGGGCGCTCTTCGCGGTCTACGGCATCTATTTCGGCCTGACCGAGGGGGTGGAAAAGGCCTTGGTCGCCGATCTCGCCCCTGTCCATCTCCGGGGCTCCGCCTTCGGCCTGTACCATCTGACCGTTGGTTTCGGCGCGCTCCCGGCGTCGCTGCTGTTCGGTCTGGTATGGGAGCGGTTCGGTGCTGCTGCTGCCTTCGGTATGGGTGCCGGCCTCGCACTTCTGTCGAGCGTGATGCTGTCGGCCTTGAGCGTGAAGCGGCCACAGAACAACGGTTAACGGGCAATGCTTCAAACCAGTCATCAGTGCAACACCAGGGAACCGCGAAGGCGTGAAAGACACTCAGAAACGATTTGCGATATGACGTCGGTTTCCTTAACGCTCCGAGCGACTTGGCGGTCAAGGATTTTGCTGTTACTCTCCTGAAAAACATGACTCACGAGTAAGATGTCGGTCTGTAAAGTCACTGAACGGGGAAGGAGCCTCGGAAAGGAAGGATCATGGCAGTCTATACCATCGCGATCACCGGAGCCAGCGGGGCACCCTACGGCATACGGGTCCTTGAATCCCTGATCAAGGGAGGGCACCATGTCTATCTTGCCATCACGGGTGATGGCCTGCACATCCTGAACGACGAGACGGGACTGATGCTCAAAGGATCGGAGGCGGAAATCCAGTTCACCCTGGAGAAGCACCTCGCTGCAAAGGAAGGGCAGCTGCGGTACTTCAGCGAGGACAACATGTATGCGCCCATTGCCAGTGGCTCGGCAAAAGTGGACGGCATGGTGGTGATCCCGTGTTCCATGAAGGCCTTGTCGTCCATCGCGAACGGATTTGCGTCAAACCTCATCGAACGCGCCGCGGACGTGACCATCAAGGAGAAGAGGAAGCTCATCATCGTGCCGCGGGAGACGCCGCTTTCAACAATACATCTCCGGAACCTGCTTGCCCTGTCCGAAACCGGCTGCCACATCATCCCGGCCATGCCGGCATTCTATCACCATCCCAAGAAACTGCAGGACATGATCGACTTCCTCGCCGGAAGGGTGCTGGACGCACTGGGCGTGGAGAACGACCTGTCTCCGAGGTGGGGTGCGTAAGAAGCAAGAAGGGTTCAAGGTTAAACGTTCAAGGTTCCTGGTTAAAAGAAGCTGCTCGTTACGCGAACCTCGATCCTTGCACAGGAAGCCGACGTTATGCACTATGCTCCGTCCCGCCGCCTTCCTCGAGGTTCCTCATCCAGTTATCAAGGGTGGACTGGTCCTGCTTGGCAAGCACCTCATCCTGGACGAAGATGGGCGCGCCGACCCGGATCGCGATTGCGATGGCGTCGCTGGGTCGGGAATCGATGTGAAACTCCTTGTTGTTGTGAAGAAGATAGAGCGAAGCATAGAACGTGTTGTCGATGAGGTCGCTCACCACGACGCGGGCGATCTCGATCTCGAGCCGGTCGAAGATGCTGATGATAAGGTCGTGGGTGAGAGGCCGACCGGCCTTCATATTGCTCATGGCCAGTGCTATTGAGTTCCCCTCAGCTGCTCCGATCCAGATAGGCAGGATCTGCTTGCCCGTCTCATCCTTCAGGACGACGATATAGCTGCTGTTCTTGCCGTCGAACAAGACCGTATTGACGTTCATCTGTATCCACATATACGCGCCCGCCTTGGAATTATCATACCACAGTACCCCTCCGGAGTAAATCCTGTTGATTCTTCGGCGTTCCCGGAATAATACTTGACAGATTTAGTCAAGTTTGTTATCGTACTCTCATACGGGACGGTAAGGGTCCCGCATAGGATCCTGCCATGAAACTTTCGACAAAAGGGAAATACGGGGTGCGCGCCTTGTTCGAGATAGCTCGAAATTATGGAAAGGGGCCGCTTGCGATCAGGGAGATCGCCGTACGGCAGCAGATATCGCTTTCCTATCTGGAGCAGATCCTTCACCGGCTCGGCAAGGCCGGCATCATCGAAGGCGTACGGGGACCGCACGGAGGTTACGAGCTGGCGCGAAAACCCGTGGACCTCACGATCGGTGACGTGGTAAGGGCGCTGGAAGGCCCGATTGCGCTTTCGCACTGCCTCGAGCCAGGCGTCGCCAGCGGCTGCTATCAGGCCGACGACTGCGTCGCCCGGATGGTCTGGAGCAGGGTAGGCGAAAAGATAGAAGAGGCGCTGGACAGTATCACGTTTGAGCAACTTCTCCGCCAGTATCCCGGCAAGGACCGGGAGCATCCGGCCCCACGGAAAAGGACCGCAGCGGCAGGAAAGGGGGTCTGTTGAACATGAGAACGGTATACTTGGACCACGCGGCGACCACGCCGGCGCACCCCAAGGTCGTGGAAGCCATGATGCCCTATTTTACTGGCAAGTTCGGCAACCCCTCCAACCTGCATGACATGGGACGTGAGGCGAAGAACGCGGTGGAGGAGGCCCGGGCCAGAACCGCGGCGCTCATAAACGCAAAGCCCGAGGAAGTGTTCTTCACCTCCAGCGGCACCGAGTCCAACAATTTCGCTGTGAAGGGGCTGGCGCAGGCCAACAGCCAAAAGGGGAACCATATCATCGTTTCCCATGTTGAGCATTTTTCCGTGCTCCATCCCGTGAAAACACTGGAAAAAGCGGGTTTCATGGTCACCCAGATAGCGCCGGACAAGCAGGGGCTCATCGATCCCGCCGATGTCGCGAAGGCCATAACGAAGGAAACGATACTGGTCTCGATCATGCACGCGAACAATGAGATCGGGACCCTGCAGCCGATCGAGGAGATCGGGAAGATAACCCGAGAAAAAAGTGTCCTGTTCCATACCGATGCCGTGGCGTCCGTGGGCTGGGTGCCGGTGGACGTGAAGGCTCTGGGGGTCGATGCTCTGTCGCTCTCGGGCCACCAGTTCTACGGTCCCAAGGGCGCGGCAGCACTCTTCGTGCGCAAAGGGGTGCGGATCAAGCCGCAGATCGAGGGCGGCGTCCAGGAGGACGGGAGGCGCGGAGGCACCGAGAACGTGCCCGCTCTTGTCGGTCTGGGCAAGGCCGCGGAGCTCGCGCAGGCGGAGATCCATAATCGCATGAGCTATCTTACCCCCCTGCGTGACAAACTGCTCGCGGGCCTGAACAGCAGGATATCCGACATGATCATGAACGGCCATCCGACCCGCCGGTTGCCGCACAATATCAACGTGTCCTTCCTGTTCGTCGAAGGTGAGTCCATGCTGCTGTTCCTGAACATGGAAGGCATCTATGTGTCGAGCGGATCGGCCTGTACGTCCCGCTCCCTTAAGTCGTCGCACGTGCTCTCCTGCATCGGCACGGACGCTGCTGCGGCCAACGGGACACTGCTGCTTACGATCGGCATGGGCATCAGCTCCGAGGACGTGGACTATGTCCTGGACAAACTGCCCCCCATTGTTCAACGGCTGCGGGAGATGTCCCCGCTCTATGAGGATATGATCAAGAACAGGAGATAAGCCTGAGGAGGGATCTATGGAACAGTACAGCTCAAAAGTGATGGAGCATTTCGCCAAGCCCCATAATGTCGGCGAGATCGAGAACGCTGACGGCGTGGGCACTGTTGGCAACCCGGTGTGCGGCGATGTGATGCGGCTCTACATCAAGGTGGACAATAATGTCATCACGGACGCGAAGTTCAAGACCTTCGGGTGCGGTGCTGCCATTGCGACCAGCAGCATGGTCACGGACCTGGTGAAGGGCAAGACGATCGACGAAGCGCTCAAGATCTCCAATGCCGCGGTCGCTGAAGCCCTCGGCGGGCTGCCGAAGGTGAAGATGCATTGCTCGGTCCTGGCCGAGGAGGCGCTGAAATCCGCCCTGGACGACTATTACAAGAAAAAAGGGCTAGTCTCTCCGGTAAAGATGCCCGCGGAATCCGGCCACGAACACGAGATGGAATAGCGGACGCCATGGACGTCAAGGATATCATACCGGACCAGGTGTTAGATTGCGTGGGGCTTGCCTGCCCCATGCCCATCTTTAAGACATCGAACAAGATCATGGAGATGGAGCCGGGACAAGTCCTTGAGGTGCAGTCAGACGATGACGGCATCGAGATGGACATGCCGGCCTGGTGCACGATGACCGGCAACGAGTACCTTGGCCTGATAAAGACCGGAGGAGAATATCACGTCTTCGTCCGGAAGAAAT
>JAAXXJ010000230.1:4168-5214 GCA_013334545.1 Nitrospirota bacterium
ATAGGCGTGGCGGGAAACGGACACGCGAACGATCAAAGGCCCGGCAGGTACCCTGCCGGGCCTTTGCCATGTCCGGATATACGAACAGCAATGACCAGCATAGTTGCCGATCCTGAAAAGCATTTGAACGCGGATTATTTTGGATAACATCTGATACCTCTTCTTTTTCTGTCTTGGAAGAAAATATAGCCAAAAGAGTGAACGCTGAATGCAGAGATGGTCTGTTGATATCTCCCGTTACATCAGTGTCCAACGCCGTTCCCTCTGTTAACGAGGCTACCAAAGGCAGCCTGCTTAGCATGAAGGCGCCGGCTGCCCGCTGAGGACCTGCCCATGCCTTGAGAATCCTCCGCAGTTTAGGTAGAATGTAACCTATGAGCAGTCAACGGTCCACCCTGATCTCCATTCTCACCATCCTGGGAAGCACAGCCGGTCTTCTGCTGGTCCGCAGCCTGATCTTTGGCCTGCTGCGCCGGGTGACCCACAGGACCGATACCCAACTCGACGATCTCCTGGTCGCCGGGTTCCGCATCCCCTCGTTGTTCCTCGTCGGCGTGATCGCTACCTACATCGGCATCAGACTGGTAGACCTGCCTGCGTCATGGTTCGACTATGCCACGAAGGGCATGCACCTCTCGATCATCTTCACCATCACGATCGGCCTCGCGAATGTGAGTGACCGCATGCTTGCCTATTTCCTGAAGCGTGCTGAGCTGCCAATCTCCGTGACGAGCCTTCTGGTCGCCGTGGTGAAGGCCATCGTCTACATCATTGGCGTCCTGATCATGCTGAACTATCTGGGCTTTTCCATCGCGCCCATCATCACTGCGCTCGGGGTTGGCGGTCTGGCCATGGCGCTGGCGCTCCAGGACACGCTGTCCAACCTTTTTGCGGGCGTTAACATCATGGCCGAACAGACCATCCGGGTGGGCGACTTCATCCGGCTCGAGACAGGGCAGGAGGGGTATGTCGAGGACATCAGCTGGAGGACCACCCGGATACGGATGCTGCCGAACAACATGGTGATCGTGCCGAACAACAAGCTT
>JAAXXJ010000231.1 GCA_013334545.1 Nitrospirota bacterium
CTATGCCGGCAGGGCGTGAGGCAAAGGAGGAGACCATGGCTGAACTGACAGTGACGACGTTCGTCTCGCTGGACGGGGTCATGCAGGCTCCCGGCGGACCGGGCGAGGACGAGAGCGGCGGTTTTCCCACGGGGGATGGGTCTTTCCGCTTGCCGATGCGGATATGGTCTCGTTCATGGTCCGGGTCTTCGAGCAGGCTGATGCGTTCCTCCTGGGACGCGGGACCTACGACATCTTCGCGGCCTACTGGCCGCGCATCACGGACCCCGCGGACACGATCGCATCGAAGCTGAACTCGCTGCCCAAGTTCGTCGCATCGCGGACCAGGAGCGCCTTTGACTGGCAGCACTCGTTCCCCGTCCGCGATGTGGTGACGGAGGCCACGGAGATCAAGCAGCGCTTCCCGCGGGAGGTGCAGGTGCACGGCAGCGCCGGACTGCTCCAGACGCTGATCGCGAACGACCTCGTGGACGAGTACCGGCTGCTCACCTTCCCTGTCGTGCTGGGGAAGGGGAAGCGGCTGTTCGGGACCGGCGCTGTGCCGCGCTCGCTCCGACTCGTGCGCTCGAGCACCACCGGCAGCGGCATCGTGATCGGCGTGTACCGGCCTGCAGGGGCGCTCAGGACCGGGTCGTTTGCCCTCGATCCCTAGCCCGGGTCCGGAAGGAGGCGGCCATGCGAAAGCTGAAGGCATCCCCTCTCATGTAGCTATTCGGCCGCGTGACCTATGAGCTTATAGCGGGGGTTCTGGTCCTCGGTCGAGGCGATCAAGGTCAGTCAGGCCTCAGCCTTGACAAATGACATTCTCCCCTGTAGCGTTAGTCCTTGTTCTCCGATCTCTTTATCCTTCCCCGCAAAGCTAAATAGAGGTTCCATTCCTCATGTCAGATGACCCGAAGACCATCCCTCTCGCGATCCGCGACCTCGCCGTGCCCGTGCCCCGGACCGGGAGCATCGAAGCGCATTCGGGTTACGGCCGGGCTGCTTCGGAAGGCCGCGAGATCCACGGCCGTGTGCAGAAGAGGCGGGCCAAAGCCGATCCGTCCTACGAAGCCGAGGTCGGGATCAGCGCCGAGTTCCTTCGCGGGCCGTACCGGTTCCGCGTCGAAGGCCGCATGGACGGCATCTTCCGGGGCGACCGCCCGCACATCGAGGAGATCAAGACCGCCTTCAGCATCGCGGAGCTTGCCGAGCGGCTTTGCGCAGATCCCTATCAGCATCCTTACTCCCTGCAGCTCCTGTCATACGGCTACTTCCTGTACCTCCGGGAGAAGGCCCTTCCCCGCCTGACCTTCCATCTCGTCTCCACGCGGAACAGCAGAACGCAGGACATAGAACTTGCTCTCGACATCCGGCGCTATGAGCAGTGGCTCGATCTGCGGCTGGAGGAACTGGCCAGCGAGGCAAAGAACGAGGAGAAGCGCGCCAGCCGGCGCAGGAAGATAAGCCGCACCTTTCCCTTTCCCTTCGGGAACCCCCGCCCCGGCCAGCTCGAGATCGTCAAGACCGTGGAGCAGGCGATGGCAGATAACCGGCCGCTCCTGATCCAGGCTCCCACGGGCCTCGGCAAGACCGTGGGCGTTCTGTACCCCAGCCTCAAGGAGGCGCTCGGGAGGGGACAGAAGGCGGTCTATGTGACGCCGAAGAACAGCCAGCACGTCGTTGCCGAGGATGCCGCCCGGCGGTTCCGCAGGGCAGGGGCAGCGGTCAAGTCGCTCACGATCACGGCAAAGGGGAAGATCTGCTTCAAGAACGAGCCGCTCTGCGATCCGGGATACTGCGAGTTCAGCCGGGACTATTACGCCAAGGTGCATGGGCAGGGGCTGATCGAGAAGCTCGGCAGGAAACGCACGCTCACGGCCCGTGTGTTCCGCAGCCTGGGAGAGGAGCACGAGGTCTGTCCCTTCGAGCTGCAGCTCGACGCGAGCGCAGAGGCGGATGTGGTGATCTGCGATTACAACTACGTCTTCGCGCCGCGGTCCGCCTTCGGCCGAGTCGCCCTGTCCGGGATCGACCAGACCGGCAGGCCGAACCTGGTGATCGACGAGGCCCAGAACCTCCCGCAACGGGCCATGGATTATTACTCCCCGGCGCTCTCGACGATCACGCTCGAACAGATGCGGCCCGGCATTCAGACCCTCCCGCGGCGGTTCCGGAGCGAGGGAGAGGGGCTTCTGGACGGCTGCATCGCAGTGATTGCTTCCTGTATTCCCACCGGGGCGCAGCGGCCGGCGAGGATAGTGCCGCCGCTCGAGGCGTTCCTGGGCCAGGACGGCCTGCTCCGGTCGTTCCTGTCCCGCTATCTCGATTCGGAGGCTGAGGTCCTGCCACGCGACGCAGTCATGGTCCTCGCGAACTACTGGGCCGGCTTCTGCGAGGCGCTCGAGCTTGCCGCCGACCCGGACCGGAAGGAGTTTTTCGTCACGATCCATCCCCATCCGACCGGAGGCGTGATCAGGATCACCTGCTGCGACGCGTCCTTCATGCTCACGGACTGTTACAAGGAGTACGAGCAGGTGATCGGGTTCTCGGCAACGCTCAAGCCCTTTGCATACTACGCCGACCTGTCGGGCCTCGATCCGGACCGGACGATGACCGCCGAGTTCTCCAGCCCCTTTCCGAAGGAGCATCGCAAGCTCCTGATCATTCCGCAGATATCGACGAAGTACAGCGACCGGGAATGGAACTATGCGAAGATCAGCGATGCCGTCGGCCGCATCGCGACGCTCCGGCGGGGCAACTACTTTGTCTTCTTCCCGAGCTTCGAGTTCCTCGAGCGGGTGCACGGGCTGTTCCAGGCCCCTGCCGGGACCGAGGTGCTGAAGCAGGAGCGGGAGATGAAGGCGGCGAAGGTGAGCAGCCTGCTAGACCGCCTGGCATCGGGAGCGGGGCCGGTGATCGTCTTCGCCGTGCAGGGCGGGACCTTCTCCGAGGGCGTGGACTATCCGGGCGAGAGCGTGATCGGCGCCTTCGTCGTCGGCCCGCCGCTGCCGAACTACGACCTCGAGCGGGAAGAGATGCGGAAGTATTATGAGGAACGGTACCATGCAGGCTTCGACTTCGCCTACATCATCCCGGCCATGTCCAAGGCGGTCCAGGCGGCAGGCAGGGTGATCCGGTCCGAGACCGACCGCGGCCTCATCGTGCTGATGGACGGCCGCTTCCTTCAGGCCCCGTACACCCGCGCCATGCCTTCGGACTGGTTCAACGCGAGCGCATCGGAGCTCGTGTCGGAGAGCATCCTGAAGGATGTGGCGGAGTTCTGGGCGCGGTCGGCGAAGGGCCGATAGGTTGACGATCCCTTGAGTCATGTCCTGTGTTTTGACATCCCTCCCGTATCTTCGACTCTTCCCTTTAACGTTTTTCTGCTTCATCCTCTGAACAGCCGTTCACCGAGTCTCTGATCAGACCTTGCCGAATCGGGCTTCCTGTTCTCCGCGTTTTTTGGTACGATAGGGAAAACGCAAACCGGCCGGGGTGAGGTTCCTGATGGCTGTTGTGGGGATCGGGCAGTGTGCATGGGACATGCTCGCCGTTGTCGATCACTTTCCGCAGGCGGATACAAAGAAAGAGGCGCTGGTGTGGGAAGAACAGGGCGGGGGACCGGTCGCAACGGCGCTCGCTGCGTTGTCGCGTCTTGGCGTGGCCTGCCGGTTCTATGGTGTTACCGGAGACGACCGGGAAGGAGCCGCGATCCGGCATTCTCTGATGGAGGAGGGCATCGATGTCACAGGTCTGGTCCAGCGACCGAGCGCATCCTCCCAGACGGCCTTCATTGCCATAGATAAGTTCACGGGAACGCGTACGATCTTCTGGAAACGGCCATCGGGAGAAACGCTCCGGACGGATGAGCTCCCGCTGGATTTCCTGCACAATGCGGATTTTCTGCTCCTTGACGGCCTCATGCAGGACGTCTCGCTTTTCAGCGCGCGAAAGGCCAGAGCGGCGGGAATTCCCGTGATGCTTGACGCAGGCCGGATCAGGGAGGGAATGCTTGAGCTTGCCCGGCTCTGCGATTATGTGGTCGGATCCGAAGAGTTCGCCGCGGAACTGGGGTGGAAGGATGACCCTGGATCGTTCCGGCAGGAGGTCAGGAAACACGGCTTCGGTATCACGACGATCACCCTCGGCAGCCGGGGAAGCGTTACCTTTGCAGATGGCGATGAGATCATTCTCTGCCCTGCGTTTCCGGTCGAGACCGTGGACACGACCGGCGCAGGTGATGTATTTCACGGCGGTTACCTCTACGGCCTCCTTCAGAAGCGGCCGCTCAGGGACGCGATCCGGTTTGCATCTGCTTGTGCTGCAATGAAGTGCCGGAAGCTCGGCGGCCGGGCGGGCATCCCACGGCTTTCTGAAGTACGCCAGTTTCTCCAGGAACGGGGGATCGCTGATTGCCTGTGAACTATCGGGTAGGGTGTCAGGCTTGGTTCTCCAGATATCAGGTCCGTCGAATTCCGAGAAAGCGGTGAGGCGGAGGAGATCTATCCGGCCTTTCCGTAATCATGACGCCGTACATTGGAAGGACGCAGAAGATTGTTGTATTTCACCGTAAGGTCATAGTATTCTATTGCCAGAGGATGCTCCTATGCCCAAATTATCCGACATCAAGATCAAGGCCGTGATCGTCGGCGCCATCGTCGACACCGCCGGGACCCTGCTTGTCATGACGCTGCTAGCCGCAGCGCTGGTGTCAGCGGGCCTTTCCGAGGACGAGGTCATGAACCGGATGAAGAGCACGAACGGCCTGCTCCTGGGGTTCATCGTGGGAATGGGCTGCACGGTGGGGGGCGGGTACCTTGCAGGCAGGATGGCAGGCAGGGCAGAGGTGCTGCACGGAGCGCTCGTTGCCGTTGTCGGGATGATCCTCTCGATAATCTTCCATGAAAGCGGCGATCCGCTGTGGTTCGACATCGCGGGCTTTGCCGCCATCATTCCTGCGGGGATGGCCGGTGGGTATCTGTCGTTGAAGCTCCGCGTTCCTTCACATGACTAGCGTTCTCCCGGGGAACGAGCTACTTCCTCTTGTACCTCCCCATCAACTCGGCCTGCGCCAGGATGTGCCCTTTTATCGCCTTTTCCAAGGCTCCCTTGGTCGTGCCGGAGCCGAGGTCGAGCATGGCATCCAGGGCGTAGAGCTTGAAGAAGTACCGATGCGTGCCGGAAGGCGGGCAGGGACCGCCGTAGG
>JAAXXJ010000531.1 GCA_013334545.1 Nitrospirota bacterium
GTCAAGATCGTCGGCGCCCAGAACGGTGAGTGGAACAAGGATAAGGCGATCGCGATCATGAACGCCTTCCTGCAGGCCAACGACAAGCTCGACGGGGTCTTTGCGGCCAACGACAACATGGCCGAAGGCGCGATGGTCGCCGCTGAGTCCGCCGGCCGCCTGGACCAGGTCAAGATCTGGGGCGCCAACGGGCAGAGCTCCACGCTCAAGCTGATCGAGGAAGGCAAGATCGCCGGCACCGCCTATAGCAATCCCTTCGACCAGGGCATGACCGCCGGTAACCTGGCCATGTACCTGCTCACCAGCGGCGGTGGGCCTTCCAAGGCGCCGGCGACCGGCGTCATCAAGATCGCGCCCTTCCCCGCCACGAAGGAAACTGTCGGACAGATCGCGCCAGCGGATCGCCCGTAAACGGGCAAACGGTTAGGTAGGGGCGAGGCTCGGGCAAGACCTTCGAGGTCGGCGAGACCTCGAAGGTCTTAGACCCTGACTGCAATGCCTCGCCCCGACAACTAGAACAGGGAGGTACTGTCGATGTCAGTAAGCAACCTGCGACGGCTGATCCTCATCTTCCTGATGATCGTCTTGGGTTTCCTCATATGGCGGGCAAATCCCGCGTTCCTCACCGTGGGGAACCTCATGACCCTCCTCCAGGAGGCCGCACTGTACGGGATTGTCGCCCTTGGCATGACTTTCGTGCTGATCACCGCGGAGATTGATATCTCGGTGGGGGCCATTATCGCTTTCACGGCGATGATCTGCGTCAACTTCCTGGTCCGCACCATGCTCCCGGTGTGGGTGTTTGTACCGATTGCCATCGGGATCGGCGCGCTGATCGGCTGCATCAACGGCTTCTTCATCACGCGCTTCAAGCTGCCGGACTTCATCGTGACGCTCGCCGTGCGGGGCATCCTCACCGGCCTGGCGCTCCTGCTCGCGATTAAGGAAGGTGGGTTCGTGTCCAACGTGTACATCCAGAACCCGGCCTACCTGTGGTTCGGCAAAGAGATCGGGCCGACCCACATTGTGACCATCGCCTTCTTCCTGCTCGCAATTGCCGCGCATTTCCTGCTGAAGCATACGCGTTTCGGTACCAACGTTTACGCCACCGGGGCCAACATCAACGCCGCCCGGCTGTCCGGTGTGAATACGAACCGGACCATCGTCGGGGTCTACGCCCTGGTGGGCACATGTGCTGCGCTGTCCGCCATCTTCATCTCGTCGCGCATGATGACCGCCATTCCTGAGCTGGGCATCGGCAACGAGATGGACATCATCGCGAGTGTCGTCATCGGTGGGACAGCGTTCTCCGGCGGCGTCGGCGACATCCCGGGCACCGTGCTCGGCGTGCTGTTCCTCGCGCTGATCAAGAACGGCATCTTGAAGTTGGGCATCTCGCCCTTCGTGCAACCGATCGTGATCGGCGGCCTCATCGTCGGGTCGGTGATTTTGGACACCTGGTACCGCCGGTTAGCGGACAGGGTGATCAGCCAGGCAGCCATGCGGCGGCGGGCCGCCGCCAACGCCACGGCACAGGAGGGATAAGAGATGGCTAATCTAGATACCCAAGCCAATCCGATCCTGCTGGAATGCCACAAGGTCACCAAGTCCTATTCGGGCGTGGTGGTGTTGAAGGACGTGGACTTCTCCCTGAAACGCGCCGAGATCCA
>JAAXXJ010000232.1 GCA_013334545.1 Nitrospirota bacterium
ATGGGCTGCATCCGCATCTTCATGACGCCGAGCTGCATGTCAGACGTGATCAGGTCCAGGAACGAAACGGCCTCGAGCAGGCTCTGCACATCATGATCGTCGGTGTACTGGTGTTCGAGACGGTTCACGATGTTCAGCAGGCGGTTCCGCACGAGCACCACTTCGCCCGTAAGGTCCATGACCTTGTCTATCTTGCCCACATCGACGCGCAGGGTCTGGAGGGCCTCTTTTTCCGCGACCTGAACCTCGACCGGGGCAGTGGCAGGCTCGGCGGTTGGGGTCCGGAGCTCGGAGGCTGGTGACACGTGCTTGCTGTCTGTCGCTTGAGCACTGACACCTGACTCCTGATCCCTGGCCCCTGACGTCTGCGTCCCGGCAGCCGTCGTGGCATTTTCCAGGGCTGTCTTGAGTTCCGACAGCAGGGGCGCCGTGCTCTCGGTCACGCCGTCCTTCTGCTTGACGTGCTTGAGCAGCAGCCGCAGCATGTCCACGCTCTTGAGCACCACGTCCATGAGCTGCTTCGACATGCGGATCTCGCCTTCGCGGAGCTTCTTCATGATGTTCTCCGCATTGTGGGCGACGTCCACGATCGGCTGGAACCCCAGGAACCCGGCGGCGCCCTTGATGGTATGGACGCTCCGGAAGATCTGGTTCAGCATTTCCTTGTCCTCCCCTTTGATCTCCAGTTCGACGAAAAGGGGGTCGATCCGGTCCAGGGTCTCCTCGGACTCGGTGATAAATTCGGCGATTATCTCTTCCATTTCATCAGGCATGACGTACCTCGCTCGTTAGCTTGCATGCTTGCCAGCTGGACAGCTGAGAAGCCTTGCGGTTACTTCCCCAGTTTCTCGAATATCTTGTCCATCTTCTCCTTGAAGACCTCGGCCGTGAACGGCTTCACGATGTAGTTGTTCACACCCGCCTGGATGGCGGTGACGACCTTGTCCTTCTCGGCCTCGGCGGTCACCATCAGGATCGGGAGGCTGCTGAGCTGGGGGTCCTTCCGGACCTCCTTCAGGAGCTGCAGTCCGTCCATGTTCGGCATGTTCCAGTCCGATACCATGAATCCATAGCTGCCGGCCTTCAATTTGACCAGGGCCGCGGCCCCGTCCTCGGCCTCCTCGATGTTCTCATAGCCGAGCTGCTTCAGGACGTTCTTCACGATCCGGCGCATGGTCGAAAAGTCATCGACGACGAGTATTTTCATCTTCAGATCAGGCATTGGATCCTCCTTGTGCGAACATGTTCTTTAAGATGTGCCGGATGTTCTGGGTGACCGTCTCGGCGGTCACCGGTTTGACGAGATAGCCGTTGACGCCCACGGACAGGGCGCGTTCACGTTCTTCGGGGTCAGCCTCGGTCGTGACCATCAGGATCGGGATCTCGGCCCGCGCCGGGTCGGCCCGGACGCTCTTGACGAACTCGATGCCGTCCATGTAGGGCATGTTCAGGTCGGTGATGATCAGGTTGGGGTTCTCCATCCCGATCTTCTCGATGCCGTCCAGGCCGTTCTCGGCATAGGCAACCGCGTATCCCTTGGCCTTCAGGAAGAGCCCGATCAGCTTTCGCGTTGTTGGATCGTCGTCTACGATCAAGATTTTCATGGTTACACCCTCTGATAAACAACAACTTTATTGAACACCACCGGCTTGAAGGCACGAGTGACGCTGTGGAGACTTTCGGCCGAACCAATGACCAGGAATCCGCCGGGCCGCAGGCTGTCGTACAGCAGGGACACGACCTTCTGCTTGGCCTTATCGTCAAAATAGATGAGCACATTCCGGCAGAAGATCAGGTCCATGCCCTGGACCGCGCGCATCCTGGCGGGGTCGATCAGGTTGATGTTCATGAAGCGGGCCATGGACTTGACGGCTATATCGAGCTCATGGGTCCAGCCGTTGCTCCTGAAGTACTTTGCAAGGTAGGGCGGCGGTACGCTGCGCACGGCGTAGGAGCCGTACACCGCCTTTTTGGCCGCTTCGATCACTTCGTTGCTGATGTCGGAGCCGAGCACCTCGATCCTGCTGCAGCTCCTTTTTTCGAGCAGCATCATGACGAGGGTATAGGCCTCCTCGCCGGTCGACGAAGCGGCGGACCAGATCTTGATGTCCCTGGATTTTTTCTGCTCTATGATCTGGGGAATGATCGTATCGACGCAGACCGTGAGCTGCTGCGGCTCCCGGAAGAAGTAGGTCTCGTTCGTGGTGATGGCGTCGTACAATTTTGCCAGCTCGTCGCCGTTGCCGCTGAACCTGAGCAGGGAAAGATAGTCCTCATAGCTTTTGAGGTTCTTTTCCTCGAGCCGGGCCAGGAGCTTCTTCTCCACGAGGTACTTCTTGGTGTCGGCAACGTATATGCCGGACTTCTCGTAGATGAAATCCCTCAGCTGTTTGAAGACCGTATCGGACAATGCAACGTTCAGCATGTCTGCTCCATGATCTGTGCGATCCGCTCACGGACCTGTTCGTTGGCGTGGTTCTGCAGAGCGCTGAGCGTGACCGCTTCGCTGTTCCCGAGCTGAACCAGCGCGTCTATGGCCGAAAGAACCACCGGCGGTTCTCTGTCGTAAAGCAGGGGGATGACGGCTTTGGCGGCATCGGGGTTCATCGAATCGCCGAGCGCCCTGACGGCGTAGAGCCTGACCCACATGTCGGTGTCGGCAAGGGCCTTTTTGTAAGTAGCGGGGCCGAGGTTCATGGAACCCAGGGCAATGACCGCTGTTTTGCGCACTTCGGGGTCGCTGTCGCCGAGCGCCTCGGTCAGCCGCTGCTGACCCCGTCCGTCCTGCACCCGGTTCAGATTCGACAGCGCGGCAACGCGGACATTCACATCCTGTTCTTGCGAGAGGGTCAGCAGCATGTCCGCGTCGCTGGTGGAGCGCGCGATGATCTCCCGGATGGCGGGCGCCAGGGCGGCAAGGCCGGCGAAGAGCCGGCGGGAATCTATTTGCAGCAGCGCCTGCACGTTGACCTCGAGAACGTCCTTATAATTCTCCACGTCCAGATGGCGCAGCAGGTGATCGAAGGAATCCTGATCGCGCATCCTGCCGAGAACGGAAAGAGCCGCGTTCCGCACGTGGCCGTCGCGGTCATCGACACATTTCCGCAGCACGCGCAGCGTCTCCTCACCCGGCATCCCGGCAAGGGCCAGGACCGCCGCACGCCGGACCTCACGCAGGTCTCCCTCGAGGATTTTGATGAGCGTCGGCACGGCGTCGGCACACCGAAGCTGGCCGATCACCTCGACGGCGATCACCTGGGACCGGAACCCTGCTTCGGGATCGTTAATGAACTCGCTCAGCAACGGTCCGCAGCCGAATTTCGCAAGCGCCGTCTTCACCGCTGCCAGCCGTTCCTCGCTGTCGGGATCCGAGGGCTCCAGCGAACCGGCGATGTCGAGAATGGTCGGGACGGCCCGTCCGTACTTGAGGTCCCTCAGCCCGGTGAGCGCAATAAGGCGGTCATCCCAATCGCCGGACCTGTACATTTCAACGAGCAGATCGGCGACCTCGGCCATGGCGGGCGTCACGCCGATCTGCACGAGGCTCCTGATGAGGGAGGTCTTTTCCATGTCGCTTGCCTTCGGCAGCCGCGCAATGAGCATATCGCTTGAACGGCGTGACCCGATCTTGCCCAGGGTCTCGATGGCCGCGTACCGCAGCGTTTCAGAGGGGTTCCCCAGCAGGGCAAGCACCGCATCCACCGACGATTCGTCCCGCATCAGGGCGAGCGATTCGAGCGCGGAAAAGCAGACCCACTCATTGTCCTTGAGCGCAGCAAGGAGCGCGGGCAGGCCTTCCCGGTAATCGAGCAGGCCGAGCGCACGAGCCGCAGCGGTCCGCGTGTTTTGGTTCGGGTCCGTTTCGAGCAGCCGCACGATATCCTGCGGATAATCGCACCAGCCGATATCGGCGACGAGGTCCACGGCGAAGGTGCGGATGTCGTCGTCCTTGTCAGCGAACAGCGGCCGCAGGAGCGGCACCGAATGCCGCCCGATCTGCCTCAGGATGATCCTGGCCGTGTTCCTGAGAAAGGGGCCTTCGCGCAGAAGCGGGATCGCCATGTAGGCGGTCACCTCGCCGCCGATGGCGGTGAGAGAGCGCATGGCCGCGTCCTGCACGCCGGTGTTCTCGTCGTGCAACGCCTTGATGAGCGGATAGATCGCCCGCTCATCAGAATCTCCCAGTGCCTCTGCAGCAGCACGCCTCACCGATGGATCAGGGTCCGTAAGCATCTGTACCTGCTTGGAAAGCTCTTCGTCGGGTATCATGCAATAATCCTCTGTGGATCTCTTATCGTCAGATTGCATCAATTCCTTTAATTGCAACCACTTGCGGCACGTTCGAACGGTTTCTCCGGACAGGATGAATGTTCTTGCCGGACGACCGGTCCCTGCGCTATTCCCTCTTTGTGCATTTGGTTGTGCTTAATTCGCACGCTGCCCTGTGCACGTTGCCTTTTCGTCTTGTCCGGATCCGTCTTTCAAACGCTACCGGTGTGCCGCCAGGTTCATCTGCGCCTTGAGCCTGATCAACGCCTGGTTATGGAGCTGGCAGACCCGCCCTTCGGTAAGGTTCAGGACCTTGCCGATCTCCTTCATGGTCAGCTCCTCCCAGTAGTAGAGCGACAGGAGGATCTTTTCCTTCTCCGGCAGCCCCTTGATGAGAAGGGCAAGTGCATCCCTCGTGGTGCTGTCCTCCAGAAGGTCCAGCGGGCTTTTCATGGTCTTGTCTGCGATGCACTCGGCCACATCCACATCGCTCTCTTCATGCATCCGGTCCCGGAAGTCCTCGAAGCTGTAGACCACTGCGCTGCTGGCGTTCTGGAGGATCTTGAAATACTCGTCGAGCGACAGACCGAGGTTCTTTGCCACCTCTTCTTCTTCGGGCAGACGGCCCAGGTCCTTCTCAAGCTGCTGGTGCGCCTTCTTGATCTGGCTCACCTTTGTTTTCAGGGACCGGGGCATCCAATCATGGGACCGCAGCTCGTCGAGCATGGCGCCTTTGATCCGGTATTCCGTGAAGGTGTTCAGTTTCACCCGTCCCTCGGTGTAACGCTGGAGCGCATCCAGAAGTCCCATGATCCCCACGCTGATAAGGTCCTCCACGGAGAGCTGGGGCGGCAGGCGATGCGACAGCCGGTAGGCCGTGTATTTGATAAAGGGAAGAGATTCGTTGAT
>JAAXXJ010000233.1 GCA_013334545.1 Nitrospirota bacterium
CTCCATGGCGGACCCGACGGCCGAGGCCATCGAGAAGGCCATCAAGCCGAACACGAACATCATCTTCACCGAGTCGCCGACCAATCCCTATCTCCGCTGCCTGGACCTGCCGGCGGTGGTGAAGGTAGCGAAGAAGCACACCGTCAAGACCATCATTGACGCCACGCTCGCCACGCCCTACAACATCCGGCCCCTGGACCTGGGCGTGGACGTGGTGATCCACTCGGCCACCAAGTACCTGGGCGGCCACAACGACCTGCTCGCCGGCGTGACCCTGGGCTCCGACAAGCTCATGAACGATGTCTACCGCATGCAGCGCATGATCGGAGCCACGCCCGGCCCGCTCACCTGCTTCCTGCTGGAGCGCGGCCTCAAGACCTTCGGCCTCCGGATGAAGCACCACAACGAAGCCGGGTTTGCCGTCGCGAAGATGCTCGAGGCGCACCCCAAGATCGAAAAGGTATGGTACCCCGGCCTGGACTCCCATCCCGACCGGAAGATCGCGAAGGAGCAGATGAAGGGGTTCGGCAGCGTGGTCACCTTCCTGCTCAAGGGAGACGACGCGAAGACCAGGAAGTTCATCGACGCCCTGGAGCTCTTTTTGATCACGCCCAGCCTCGGCGGGAGCGAGAGCCTGGTGACCCAGATGTGGATGATGTCGTTCTTCGACTATCCCGAGGAGTACCGGAAGAAGATCGGCATGTCGGACAACCTCGTCCGGCTGGCACTGGGCCTCGAGGACGTGGACGACCTGCTCGCCGACCTGAAGCAAGCGCTGGAGAAGGTCTAGATCAAAAGCGTTTTGCCACGGATAGACACGGATTCACACGGATAGAAACGGAAAAGGCAGGCTGGTCATTATGACCACCTGCCTTTTCTTATGCACTTTTCACTTACCTTGCGTCTGCTGTTGACGTACCAAAACCCGGGGCAGTCCGTTGCGACGACAGGTGCGTATGCATGCCCCGGCGCGGGCCGGACAAGAACGGACTCGTTGGCAGCGCGGCCGCAGGGGAAGCGCTGCCGGGAGTTGCTCGATCAAAACAGGAGCAACCACCGACATTCTGCATGCTTAGCACGTCGGAGCAGCGCGGCTGCCCAAAAAAACTCCCCGTGCTCTGACGTGGATGTGATGGATTGCTGTTTTGTTGAAGAGACCGTTACTGCAATCGAGCCCCGCACTTTCCGCAGCGCTGCCGGTGGATGTCGCTGCCCAGGTGCTTGTCGCACGAGGGGCACCGCCAGTTGTAGGCCGTATACACCAGGAACGACGCAATGGTGGTGACCTGCATCCCGAACAGCGTCCGGATGGAGAACGCGCCCAGGAGATCGGGACGTTTGTAGAGTATCGCGGCCAGCAGAACGAGAAAGATTGCAGCCGTCACCGCGATGATCTGCCTGGTCTGACGCGACCGATACTCTCGCATGATCTCCTTGTCATCACGTTTTGCCATAGCTGCTTTTTCTCTCCCTGTCGCCGCGTCCCTGTGTCCCCGTGTCTGATCTATACCGCCACTTTGATCACGATCTTCATGACCGCAGACGGCGCCCTTGCCGCTCCTTTGGGCGAGTGGGCGTCCTCGGGCCAAAGCACCATGAGCTGTCCCGCTTCCAACCGCACCGGCGTCCACGTCCCCGCCGCAATCGTGCCGAAGCATACGTCCTTGTCGGCGTCATAGGCCTCGGTCACGCTCATCCGTTCGGCAGGCGCCCAGCCGATGACCTCCTCACCCGTTACGATGAACTGCACGTCGATGTACTTCCTATGACATTCGTACTTCGGGGCTTCCGTCCTCACCGTCTCATACCGCTGCACCAGGGCGAACACCCGGTCTCCATCGATGTCCACCCTGCCGTCGGGCAGTTGCAGAAGATCGCGAGCCCGCAAAAAGCAGAATGCCTTCCGCAGGGAAGGCGTCATGGGGACCTGTTGGTCTATATGGTCAAGGTCAGTTACGATCATGAAAGTTCACGTAATAGGATGAATTGGCAGCGGATTGATAAAGATGAACACGGATAATACCATCAGTATAGTTATTAGAAAGTGGGAAATTGTACAGGGATACTGCCTCAGACGGTCGGATACAGGGTGGTTTTCTTCGCGTCCCCTGTCCTCTTGCAGGTCTACCGACCCTTCTATCCCGCCTGCTGCCTTTTCGTCTTGTGCAGGATCAGGCCGATGTACTTGTTGATCGGGTTCGAGCGGTCGAGGAACGGCACGGGCGGCTGCTTCCTCGCGCCCAGCCCCTGCAGCTCCTTCCTCAGATCGCTGTTCCCGTTGTCGTACTTGAGCCCTTTCTTGAGCGCGTCAATGGCGTCCTTCTTCTTGCCTGCGGCAACGTATGCCCTGCCGAGGTTGAGATAGAACACCGGGTAGAGCACCTCCTCGCTGAAAAGATTCTGCTTCTTCAGAAGCAGGATCGCCCGCTTGCAGGTCTCCACACCGCTCCGGTACTTCTTGTCCACAATGGCCTGGAGACAGCCGAAATAGGAGAGGATAAGCGGGTCGTCGGGATAATGGATGGTGGCCTGCAGCAGCAGGCCGTAGGCCTCTTTCGGCTTCCCGTTCCGGAGATGGGACCTCACCGCCCGCAGATAGAGGCTGGGCTTGATCACCTCGCGTCTTTCGGGCCGATCAGGTTCACCCGCGCCGTGTCTCTTTGTATCGTTCTTGTTTTCCATGTCAGATTTTACCACAAAGACGCGGGAGAAACAATTTCCTGGCCGGACCTGCAGCCCGTACCATTTCTTCGCGGCGGAACCGTTGAATCTCCTTGCACCGACCTGCGGGGCATGCGCTCACTCCTGGATCAACCACAGGCGATCACACCCTGCCAACCGGCGCCAGGTACAGCGTGAACTCATCGTCCCCGTCCACGCCCAGGAGCTCGTCCATCAGCTCCTGGTGGTATGCGGCAACCGCACACGTTCCACATCCGATCGCCGCGCTGGCCAGGTAGAGGTTCTGGCAAACATGGCCCGCATCGAGGGCGATGACCTTGTGGGCCGCGATGTCGTAACGCCATTCCATGCGATAGGGGATCGTGGTCCAGACAAAGGTCACGGGGGCCTTCGCAAGAAAGACCTGGCCAAGGGCCGCCGCGGCAAGCCGCTCGGCCAGGTTCCCTTCCCGCGAGATAGTCAGAAGCTGGTGCTCCACCGGCAGGTAACGATAGAGCCCCGGTTCAAGCCCCGTGACGTTCAGAACGCAAAGATAGGTCTCCAGTGCGTGGCGGCAGCCGGCAGAAGGGACGTTCCGGAAGGCCGTGGACAGGCTTGCGATCTGCCGTATCCCCTGAGTGGCCCAGAGCAGGAACGAGAGCTCTTCCAGTTTGAGCGGTTCCCGCATGAAGCTGCGGTGGCTCCGGCGTCCTTCAATTGCGGATATAAGGTCGAGACCGGAGAATCCTCGCCAGGAATCCTTCGCGACAAGATCGATACGACGGGCATCGGCAGCAACCGGTTTTTCAAGAGGTGGAGGAGCCATGCCGACATTCTGATCGGTCATCGTAAAATCGATGGTCCGGCGAACGGTATCCTTGAGAAAATTCCGGTACTGCTGTCTGTTCGTTCCCATGGGCGCCTTCGGACATCACGCGGCTATTTCTTGTAGGCGATGCTCCTGATGAACGCGATGACCTTCCAGATATCATCCTTGCTCAACTCGCCCTTCCACGACGGCATGCCGCCCTTTCTTCCGCCGGAAATGGTCTCGAACACCTCGGCGTCGGACCCGCCGTAGATCCACGTATCGTCGGTAAGGTTGGGCCCGGCCCCGCCCGTGCCGTCCATGTGGCACTCCGAACACTTTGTGTCGAAGATCTTGTCGCCCTCCTTGATAGCCTCAGGCCTGCCTTCAAAGGGATTCTTCACTTCTTTGCCCGCGGGAACAGTGCCGGCTGCCGTCGTTCCTGCGTGCAGCCCGGCTGCGGTCATCAGCGCGATGAGCATCAGCACCGCAAGGGCAACAAACCCTGCCCGCCGTGCGTTCCGCATTGTACCAAAGTCCAATATCCTTCTTGCCTCCATACGTATACCTCCTCTGGGGATCAGGTTTCGTACGCCAATAGAACGTGCCCCTGCAGCGGCGAGAATATCATAATGCCCGGCCGAGCCTTTGTCAAGAGAACGGACATCACCCGGCCGGACTTCTGCAGGCTCTGCAGGACCGCCTATGCAGTATATCCTGAGTATGTTGTCGACCTCCATCAATTCAGGGTACCGTCGCACGGCGACGCAAAGAACGAACGATATTTGCGTTTCGGGCCGGCTCCGCTCGGACGTGAGCGTTCTCTGCACCGCGGCTTGCCCTGCCGGGAGCGGGTCACTGCGGGAGACCGGCATGGTCAGGTCGACTTGGAGATTGTCAGGACATCGAGCCCTCGAAAACATGATCCTCTCATGATGTACATCTCTATCCGAAACACTTTTCGGGTAAGTTCGACCATTAATAGTAGTATTGCGGCGCCATCAGGGAAAAGGATTTGCTACAATTGTAGCAGGTGGATCTATGAGGGATCTTTATGCATTTACCCTTTCGGTTCCGTCCCTCTTTCGTGAATTTTGCTATGAGTCGACGGCTGAAACAAAGGAGGAGGCCATGAAGATCATCATGCAGTTAGTATTGGCGATCGCTCTGTTACTGGCGGGTTTTGCCGCCGGCTTCCCGATCGGAAAGAACAGCGGTTTTGCAACGGGGAGCGAATGGGCTTTCGTGCAGGCGGATATCCTGGCGCGCGAGTCCGGTGTGAGCATGCCTGTTTCCTATGAGGAAGGACAGTTCCGTATCATCGTAAAACAGCCGCGAAACCTTCATAAGCGGGCGTGGCAGCTTGCCGACAGGCAGGAAGACAGTATGCAGAGCGCGAACATATCAGAGAGGTCCTTGAGCGAGCGCATCAGGCTTGCACGAAATACCTATCCGACGCAATAGCGGCAGGACGAGTTTGACTAGTGAGTTGCTGACGCAAACTGACGTCGTTCCCCAGAGAGGCCTCTCTGCGTAGGGGGAGGCACAAGCATAGGCGGTCCAATCCTCTCCCTGCTTGTTTCCGCTCACTCGTCTTAGTACTTCGGTTCATAAATTCGGTAACGTATTTCAAGCGGCCAGTTTTTCAACTGCAATTGCGGGCAGCTTCATTTTGTTCAGCAAGATATTGAGGTCTTGCCG
>JAAXXJ010000014.1 GCA_013334545.1 Nitrospirota bacterium
GCATCTTCCGGTGCGGAGCCAGATATTCCGGGTGACTGGCCGTGATCTTCTCGACCGCATCGGCTGCACGCATGCGGACCAGTGGGTCCCCGGTGAGCATGCCGGACAGGACCTCACGGAACAGCGCCGGCCTGGCGAGCACCTCCGCCACGACCTCGTTCGCCTTCCCGATCGAACGGCGGTCGCCGCCCGTGAGCTTCTGCAGGATCGCATGCATAGGCAGTTCCCCTCAGACCGTCCGGATCCTCTCATTTGTGGGACGCCGACGGAACTCGTCAGGCCTTGCCAGGTCCGCCATACCGGGCATTGATGCCTGCTGCTGCGCGATAGAGAAGCGGCAAGGCGATGGCCCAGGCAACGCCGATGCCCACGAGACCTCCGGCATCGGGCAGCCGGGTCATGGCGCCGAGCTGCGCGCCGCTGTAATAGGCCACGGGGCCGCCTATGGAGCCGAAGACAGCGGCTAAAGCGTAGCGGCCGCTCAACCAGCCCATGGAAACGTTCATCGTCGTTGCGAGATTGACCCAGAGCATGACCATCCACAAAGAGCTGAAGGGTGATGGGAGAATATACGGGACTGGCGAGAACATCCCCGCCGCTATCAGGATCGAATCAAACACAAATCCCGTGGCTGCGGCACCCAACGCAAGCAGCAACTCCGGCCGCCAGTCGGGCGACAGGGCAAGATGCAAGGCAAGGGCAAGCGGGACCGCGATGACGCCGAGCCACGGCATGCCGTGAGCCGCGCCGAGCACCGCGGCGAACCAGGCGGCCTGAAAAACGATGAAATTGACGATCTTCCGCATCGGCAATCCTTTTCCGGTCTATCGGTGAAGCTTCACGATCCCCGCCCTTGCCTTCGCGGGCAGCATGGCAACAGCATATCGCAGGCCTTCCTGAGAGATGATCCCGAGATTTGGCCTGATGAAGGCGGACACCCGTTCAGGCTCGGCGCGGCTGAGCTCCCGCAGAACCCATCCGGCCCCGGTCTGCGCAAAGCGCTGCCGGTCCTTCAGGAACGCCGCGCAATTCTGAAGCGCCCTGTCGGTGAATCCCGGGAAGTTGTCGTCGCCCCGCTTTGCAAGATTCACGAAGGCAATGACCGGGGTCCTACTATGCCAAAGGTTCTTTGCTGTTCTCCATCGGGAAAGCGCCATCGCGCAGGGCTTCCCTTCCCGTTCGACAAGAGGCCCCAGGACCTTCACGCAGAACCGGTCGCAGATGTTCCATTCGTAGCTGTATCACCCGCTGAAGAGCTTCGCGAACCTCGGCAGCCCCGTCCGGAAGGAAATCGCCCCGTTCGGCAGCAGCACTTCCTGAAGGAACAGGATGCCTGCGAGCTTGTCCTCGGCGTTCTCTTCACGGAACAGACCGAGCGCCAGGTCCTTCTGCTTTGCTTTCGACAGTGTGGAGCGAATATCTTCGTCCCTGATCCACGCATGCAGCGAAGCGCGCACGCCGTCCATGGTCACGCCGCGGAAGGGAATGACGTGCTTCAGGTAGCCTTCCCACCAGGCCTTGGTCCGGGGATCCGCTTTTCGCTGGAGCTTCAGTCGGAGCCTTGTACGTGAACGAACTGTCGCCTTCAGGGACATTGAGGTGCCCTGTTCATGATCATCCTGAGATTGTTGATCTTTATCGTCGGCCGCTCGTAATGATCTCAAAGGCTCATCGTACCCTTTCCGTTGAGAGCTGCCTTCCCGAAGACGTCATTACGAGGAGACTGAGAGATCGTTCGTATCTCCTAATACGCGATCCAGCTCGGCCTGCAAACCTTTCACCGTAAACGGTTTCTGAATAAACCCGTCAAGTCCCGTCCCGGCAAACCGCGACTCAATGTCTTGCACCGTGTAACCGCTGGAAATGATGACGCGCGCTTTTGGATCATGCCGGCGCAATTCTCGGGACGTCTCCATGCCGTCCATGTGCGGCATGGTCATGTCCAGCAGGACCAGATCGATCGTATCGCTTCGCTCGCGGTAGATATCCAGCGCCTCGCGTCCGTCTACGGCGGTTATGACGGAATAGCCGAGCGATTCCAGCATTTTTCCGCAGGCCGTTCGGACGATCTCTTCATCATCCACCAGAAGCACCGTGCCACGGCCGCGCCATGGCGCATCGCCGGATGCGATCGTCCGCTGTTCTTCCTCTTGCGGTGCCGGCACGGCGGGAAAGATCGCTTTAAACGTGCTGCCCCTGCCCGGCTCGCTCTGAAGACTGAGGGTGCCTTTGTGCGCCCGCATGATGCCCAGCACGGCGGACAGGCCGAGCCCCCGGCCCGTGAACTTGGTCGTGAAGAACGGCTCAAAGATCCGCCGCTGCGTCTCCGCGTCCATGCCGCAGCCCGTGTCCGCCACCTCCAGATAGACGTACAACCCGCTGGCAAGATCATTTTCAACGCACGATTCCTGCAGAAAGTCATCGCTGCAGTCGATCACCCCGGTAGACACGGTAATAACGCCGCTGTTTTCCCCAATGGCCTCAGAGGCGTTTATGATAAGGTTCATCACGATCTGGCGGATCTGGCTTGCATCGGCCTCGATGGCCGGCAGGTCCGCTTGCAGGTTCAGGTTCAGGACCGCCTTCTTGCTGATAGAGGTCTTGAGCAGATACGTAATCTCCTCCACCAGCTTCCGCAGATCCACGCGTTTCACCACGACCTGCCCCTTGCCGGAATAGGCGAGCATCTGCCGGCAGAGGTCCGCGGCGCGGATCGAGGCCTTCTGTATCTGCTGAAGGTTGTCGCGCGCGGGCGCCGTGGGAGAGAGATTATCGAGTGCCAACTCGGCATGACCCAGGATGGCCATGAGCAGGTTATTGAAATCATGCGCAATGCCCCCCGCCAGCACACCCAGGCTTTCCAGCTTCTGCGCCTGCTGGAGGCGGCGCTCCAGTTCAAACCGCTCCTCTTCGGCCCGTTTGCGTTCGGTGATTTCCGTCGCAGCGAACACCGCTCCGAACAGTCTGTTGTCGCTGCCGAACATCGCGGAACCCGACACCAGCATCGGCACATGTCTGCCGTCCTTGGTCACATAGGTCATTTCAACATGTTGAACGGAATGCCCGCTGAATACTTCATGCATATTGTGCTTATTGAATGCATTATCTTCCAGCAATATTTCAAAAGGCCGTCCGATGAGCTCTGTCTCTCCGCGGCCCAACAGAGCGCAGGCAGCGCTGTTGGCCCGCTCAATGATGCCGGCCGGAGAGACAACGATCAGCGTATCGATCGTGCTTTTGATGATATTGTCGACATACTCTTTTGAAACCGTGGTCTTGTTCAGGTCCGCCGACATCTGGTTGAAGCTGTCAACCAGCATTTTAACCTCTCCCGTGGTCCTGATGTCCACATGCGTGGAGAGGTTGCCGCCGGCGATCGCCGTGGCCGCATGGGCAAGCTCGGCAAGGGGATCCAGGATCAGTTTTTTTGCCGCAAGGAACAATGCAATGCCCAAGACGAGCGCCACGACCATGTTCAGGCCGATGATGAACAGAACTGTTTTGGCGATCTGCTGCCGGATCCTGTATCCCGACATCCCGATCGTAACGCTGCCGACCTGCCTGGGTTCTATCATGATCGGGACGGTAAGTTCTATTACCATCTCCCGCTTTTTTATACCGTCGATAATATCGTGCAGCCCGCTGTTTCTCGGCAACTCCGAAAGGATGGCCATCAGTCTCGGTGACCGATAGTTGACACTGGCATATTGCGAGGTCATCGGATTACCCTGCTCATCGTGAATAACGGTATAGACGACATCTTCATCCTTATTTGCATCGTTTACGATGGCATCCAGTTGAACACCGTCCTTTATAATCAGCGGTTCTTGTCCGAGTTTCGCTATAAAAGAGGCAAGGCTCTGGCCGCTGATCGTGATGGACTTCCTGAGGACGCTCCATTCGTTGATCGCGATGACAAGGCTTAACACCAGGGTCCCGAGGAAAAGAACGATGGACATGACGCTGAGGAATTGGAACCCGATGCTTTTTCTGAACTTTGTATTGAACATGGTCGGCCTTCTTGTATGGAATCGTTACGATCCTCCCTGCTGTTATTCTATTGTTCTCGTTATTTTTTTCATAACATCCGGGGAAATCTTAAAGCCTCCCGCCGCAACCGTCTTCATGTTCAGGATCACAGAAAAATTTTTCAGGACATCTGTGGGAATCGATGACGGCTTGGCGCCTTTCAGTATTTTGATGCCCTTTCCTCCTGCCAGACGGCCCAACATATAGGAATCAGAACATACGCCCAGAAGTACCCCCTTTTCCGCCAGGTCTTCGAGGTGGGTCACGGTGATCACGTTACCCCTGGTCGCCCTATCCACGATCATCGAGACCTCACTGTCGACAAGATTGCTACCGGTAAGATAAATTGCGTCTGACGTTCGAATGATCTCCGGGAGGATATGGGAAATTTCCTCCTTTTTGGTAATGAGGACCGGGAGCACCGTGATCTTGTAGACTGCCTGGACTTCCTGCAGTCTTTTCAGCGTCGACTCCGAGTTTTTTTCGCCGGGAGTGTAGAGGACCGCCAACCTTTTTACCGGCGCAAGCAGTATCAGATTGTCCATGATCATTGACATGGGAACGAGGGTGGAGGTGCCGGTAAGGTTGTTACCTGAACTTTTCCAATCCTTGACCAATCCCGCCTCCACCGGGTCAAAAACCACACTGAAAACGATCGGCACATCCTTGATCTCCCGGGCGACGGCCATACTTGCGGAGGTGCCCAACGAAAAGATCAAATCCATCTTGGCCGCGGCAAATTTCCGCACGATCTCCGCAGCCTTCGCCTTATTGGCACCTGCATGCTCTTCCATGAACGTTGTTTTCGGCTCTTGTATCCCTTCTTCTTCGAGTCTATCCCTTATGCCTTTTGCGGCTTCTGCATAGCGGCTCTCTTCGCTAAACATGATAATGCCTATTTTTTCCGCTCTCACCTCTGCGGAATGCAGTATGAAGCCTGAAAGAAGCACTGCGAGGAGCAACATCTTGTTGACGTTTTCCATGATTGTGCGGCCTCCGTCCTGACGCTTTTGATTGAGAGCATTCTAAACAGCTATTCTATCCCCGTCGCATACGTACACCCCTCACCCTGCAGCGGATGCCGGGCGACGGGCGGCCATAGCAATCACGCGATGTCCGGCTGCGGCTTAGCTTGCTGAACAAATCTGCCAGGCGAGATGGCATGGCCGTCGCATCGTTAAAAAATGAACTGACAGATCCTGGTGCCCGGATACAAGGCCAGGGGAGCATATCCCGGATTCACGATCTCCAGGACCTGATGGTTGGAGATGCCTGGATGCATGAAGCCGGCGGTCACCTGGACCGCAAGCCCGGACCGCGCGAACCGGCTCCTCCCCTCGAGACGGCCGGAGATGGTGTCCGCAAGAGCGATCTTCTCTTTCGTGATCCCCAGGACCATCTCGCCGGGCTTGATAACGATGTAGCCGCCATCCTTGACAGAGACCGCTTTGGTGATATCCTAAAAACCGGATCTGCAGGACCGACTTACTTACGCTCGTCATCGGGGCCTTGCACCGGGATCAGCACTTCATTCCGCCTGAGGAACCACAGCGTAAAGGGCGAGTTATAGCGTGCAAGGACAGGCTCGCCAAGAGGGCTCAACCTCTGTCTTTGCATGAATGCCTCCAGCAGGGCTTTCTGCTCCTCATACCTCGTCTTGCTCCATGAACCAGAGTATGTTACGGCAGCCATACGGCGGGCGGGAGTCTGTCTGAGAAGGACTGCTGGGTCCACAGGCTGCGGCAGCGTGTCCAGGGTATATTCCGCCGGCATCACAAAGGCGATCCGCCATCGATCGCCTGTTCGTTCCTGGCTGACCGGTGCCGTCATGGCTATCTTCTCCGGGCCTGCGTCCTGGGCCACCGGCGCGGTCATGGCTAGGGACTGCTTTTTCTGATTCTCCCCGGAAATGTACTTGAAAAGCCGCCGGAAGCCTTCGTTCCCGGCTTTGTCAAAGTCCCCGTCCACCACGGTCTCGGCAACGATGTGCGGCTCATATCGCCTCAGTTCATAGCTTCCCTCTTTCATGATCACGGTGTATTTTGCCTCTTCGAGTGCCATGCCCTCTCCCGTTGCTACGAAAAAGATCGCGCAGAAGATCAGACAGTGAATGAAGTGAACGTGCCGGCTCATCATACCTGTCCTTTCGTTCATCGCCCTCTTTCCGGCCAGCGCTGGGGCACCTTCTGCAGAAGCGATGTGTCGTAGCCCTGCTCGGCAAGTTCCTTGACCAGCCGGGCATAGTCTTCTTCGGGAATGGCGGGGGTCCGGGCCATGATCCAGACATAGTCCCGCTTGTTCCGGCCGATGACGGTCTGCGTGTAGCTGTCGTTCAGATGGGTGATCAGGTACTCCGCCTTGATGGGCCAGATGAAGCGCATCCCCCAGACCGCGTTGCTCGCAGTGTCGACAATGAAGCCCCGGGGGGTGTACGTTTTGAGCGGTCCGTCAAAGCCGTCTGCTCGGAAGGTGAAGGTCGTGGCGATCGTGCCGTCCGCGTCGAGCCGGTAGGACTCGACCGCGTTATGAGCTCCCTTCTCGATGAACGTCGGGATGTTGGCGATCACATACCAGTCGCCCATGAAGCGCGGGATGTCGACACGATCGACCGTCTTGAGCGGCGGCAGCTTGGCGCCGCAGCCACACACCAGTAGGGACGCGAGGACCATAACGGAACTCAGTGCTGCCGTCGCTCCCGCGCTGTTCATATACCAAGCCTTCATGGATTTCCCCCACAGGTGTTCTCCGTTCGGCGGGTCCTCTGCCTGCCCGCATGCCCGCGGCCCCTGCCCCGCGACATCACAGGGTCACCGGCGCCGCGCCGCTCCCGATGAGCGGGAGGACCCTTTCGATCGAGAAGTACACGAGATGCTTCGGCCCCTTCTGTGCGTCGAGCTCGGGACTCAAGTGCCGCCGGGTCATGCTCGCGATCAGCTCGGCGTTGTCGTCTTCCCTGGTCTTCTTCAGGAAGATCCGGATCCCCTTGTGGCCGGGCGCGTCCTCCATAAAGAGATAGACGGCATACGGATTGGACCGAAGGTTCTCGTGCGTCAGCCGTTCCCGCATGATGAACGCCACGGTCCCATCGTCCATCACGTGGGGTGTCGAATAGACCGCCGCGTCCACCTTGCCGCCGGCATCGGCCGTGGACAGCACCCCGGTCCCCGAAGCGGTCTCGAAATACTGTTTCAGTGTCGTCGTCATGGCTGCTCTCCTTTATTGTGCCGATTTGGATTCTTTCAGATCATCCGGCTAACCGTGTCCGGGCTTTCAACATTGAGGCTTTTCGCATGACGAAAGCTTCGGCAGGATCGGGGCGATCCTGCAATCGGGCTTCGTCAGGACCATCTGGGCATTGCCGATGTAGCGCTCCAGGAACGCCCCTTCGCAGTAGCAGAGGTAGTACTCCCACATCCTGATGAAGGTTTCGGGATAACCGAGCTTCCGGACCTCGTCAATGTTCGCGAAGAACCGCTCCCGCCAGGTGCGGAGCGTCCGGGCGTAGTGCGGCGTCAGGTCCTCAAGGTGAGAGAGCCGCAGATCAGTGACCTTCGCCAGGGAGCGGGTTATGGCTGTGATGGACGGTATGAACCCGCCGGGGAAGATGTAGCGCCGGATAAAATCGACCGACCGGATCTGCGCCTCATAGGCCTGGTCCGTGATGGTGATGGCCTGGATCGCCATCATGCCCTGGCTCTTCAGCCGGTCCGAGCAGACGCGAAAGAATGTATCGAGAAAGTGGTGACCTACGGCCTCGATCATCTCGATGGACACCAGCCTATCGTACGTGCCTCTGAGGTCCCGGTAGTCCTCGAACAGGAGTTCCACCCGGTCGGTGATGCCTTCCTGCGCAAAGCGTTCCTTTGCCCAGTCGTGCTGTTGCTGCGATATGGTCGTGGTCGTGACCCGGCAGCCGTAGTGCTTCGCTGCGTGGATCGTGAACCCGCCCCAGCCCGTGCCGATCTCGAGCACATGGTCCTGTGGACCGAGCTGGAGCTTCTTGCAGATGCGGTCGTACTTGACAATGGCCGCCTCTTCAAGCGTTGCGTCGTCCCGCTCGAAGACATTGCACGAATAGGTCATGGTCCGGTCGAGCCAGAGAGAGTAGAATTCGTTCCCCAGATCGTAGTGCGCCGATATGTTCTTCCTGCTGCCCGCCTGGGTATTCTTCCGGAGTGCGTGCATCAGCCAGTGCAGCGGCTGGGCGAAGGCCGCCAGTCCGCCCTCGATGTCCGTGAGCACGCGGCGGTTCAGCACGATGATCCTGACGAGCGTGACCAGATCGTCAGTTGACCAGAACCCGGCCATGTATGCCTCGCCGGCGCCGATGCTGCCACCGAAGGCCATGTCGGTGTAGAACGCGGGGTCATGGACAGTTATCGTCGCGGCAAGGCCATCTTCACGTCCGAAGGCATGGCGCTCGACGCCCTCGATGACAGTGATCGAGCCTCGCTCGATCTTCTCGAGATGGGAGAACACCGCCCGGCGGGCGATCCCCGAGAGAATGCCCGCGAATCCTGCCGGCACGATGCGTATTCCAGGAGTGGAGTGGGAGGGGATGACTGAACCGTTCATGGATCGACCTCTCTAAAATGTACGTCTGAACGAATTGCACCAGGGATGGACAAAGATACAAGAAAGCATGTGGTTCCATGCGATACTCTCTATCCGGGTGAATCCGCCTGTCCTCGAGCGCTGCGGTCGGGGATGTCCATCCGTGGCCAACAGCGCTTGTGCTTTGTCCCTTGGTCTTACGCATGGCCGTAGAACGTCACGCCTTTGCGCCAGAGCCGGAACGCCTGCCAATAGATACCGGCGATCACCTTCACAGTCACCATGGGATATTTGAGCAGCATGCGGGCAAGCGATGCGCCGGTAATCTCCCGTCGTTCGACGGCCAGCTTGGCCTCGAATATCTTGCCTTCTTTATCGAAGTCGGCCATATGCACGCTGACCGTGCCGCCAGGTTCGGTTAAGTTCCACTCATACTCCAGGTCCATGGGCATGAAGGGCGACACGGTGAAGTCCTTCTTCAGCCGGAACCGCTTCTGCTCCCGTGAGCCCATATTATCACGCTCATCCACAACATAGCAATGGACCTCGCCCCAGGGCGTGTTGTGCACCTCCACCACGATGGTCTCGACCCGACTGCCCGCGGCATCGTAGCAGTAGTAGAAGGTCGCGGGATTGAAGTTGTGGCCGAGGTAACGCAGGTGCGTCATCATCCGCACCGGCCCCGCGGGCCGTTTGCCGGTCTTCTGCTGAACAAGTGCCCGCACCGCTTCGTCGATCGTCAGCGACGGATCGCCGAAATGGTCCTTTCGCCGAAGGTACGCGAGATCAAATCCTTTTGTTGACCAGAGCCACCGGCCGTTGAACACGGTGTCCAGCTCTGCGAGGTCGAGGTACAGGAAGAAGACCGAGGTGCGAAATCGGTTCTCTTTCGGCCGGTACCGGGCGTGGCGGACCTCGCCTTCATAGATGCAGCTGTGCATTCAATTAACCTCGACAGCAAATTCAGATCATTTTACCGCGAAGGCGCGAAGAACGCGAAGGAACCCCATAATAGGTTTTATCGCTGCTTGCTATGCGCCTTGATATACATTGCGAGATGCAGCGTTAGGCCTTGCTACTCTCCGCGTCTCCGTGCCTCCGTGGCGAGGTTTTTAAAGACTCTTGCCAAAATACTTGCACGCCGCCAGTGCGCTCTTCACGCCGTCCTCGTGGAACCCATAGCTCCAATAGGCGCCGCAGTAGTGGGTCCGGTTCCTGCCGCTGATCTCAGCATGGCGCTGCTGCGCCGCAGGCGCGGCCAGCGAGTATTGCGGGTGGTGATAGAGATACGTGCCGATCTTTTTCTGTTCCTCGATGCCATCCGGCAGGTTGAGCGTGACGCAGAACTCTTCGGCTGACGTAAGCGACTGCAGGATGTTCATGTCGTAGGTGAGGACCGCGCGGCCCGTTCCCGCGCGCGGGATCAGGTAGTTCCAGCTCGCCCAGAGGTTCCGCCGCTGCGGCAGGACCGATGCGTCGGTGTGCAGAACCGCGAGGTTCTCCTGATAGGGTATCGCGCCGAGCACTTCACGTTCTGCGGGCGACGGGTCAGCGAGTAGCGCCAGTGCTTGGTCGCTGTGGCAGGCAAACACCACGTGTTCGAACCGCTCTGACGGTCCGCTGACCGGAGCGACCGCTACATGGTCTGCGTGGCGCGTGACCGAACGGACGCGTGCGCTGAGCCGAATCCGGTCGCGGAACGGTGCGGTCAACTTCTCGACATAGCGGGCAGACCCGCCGGTGATGACCTTCCACTCGAAAGGATTCTTCACTTCCAGGATGCCGTGGTTTACGAAGAACCGGGCGAAGGTGCGGAGCGGGAAGTCCTCCACGCGCCCGGGATCGGCAGACCAGATGGCCGCCGCCATGGGCAAAACGAAGAAATCGATAAACCGCTTCGAATATCCCCGCGACCGCAAATAGGGCACCAGCGGCTGTTCATCGCCGATCTCTTCTGCCAGGCGGCTGAACTCTCCGCGGAGGCGCAGGATGTCCCGGACCATGGCATAGAAGGAAGGATCGAGCAGGTTCCTGCGCTGGCCGAAGATGGTGTTGAGATTATGGGCGCTGTATTCCCTGCCTTCGGGCTCGGACTTGCAGCTGAAGGTCATACGGGAAGGCTGATAGGCGACGCCGAGCCGGTTGATGAGCTTCAGGAAGTTCGGGTAGGTGACCTCGTTGAACACGATGAACCCCGTGTCCACGCTGAACCGCCGTCCATCGCGTTCCACGTCGACGGTGTGCGTGTGGCCGCCGATGTAGTCGTTCGCCTCGAAGACCGTGACCTCGTGGTCCCCGTGCAGGAGGTAGGCGGAGACAAGCCCGGAGATTCCGGCACCGATGATCGCTATTTTCATGGTATTTATCTTACTTCCTTCATTTTTTAAGTAAAGCAAACCGTATGTACCACGGAGGCACGGAGAAAGAAATGCCCCTTTAATGGCAAAAGGCATGAGATCCTCTTACTTCTTCTTTGCTTCACCGATCAAATCATCGCGCATCGTGTCGCTGATGGGCTTTGCCCCGAGCCAGATGGTAAAGTAGGCCGCCGCGAAATCCGCCCCCTCGATGGAGCCGAGAGGTTCGTTGTTCAGGCTAAGCGTCGTGCCTTTCCCCGGCACATAGGTCAGGGCGTAGCGGTCCCCTTCCTTCACGTCGCGGTACAGCCCGTTAAGCTGCTCGAGCCGGGGCTTGAGCCGGGCCAGTTCTTCCCGCGGTACGTTCTTCTCCAGGAAAGGCACCGCCGACTCGCCGAACTTGGGCCCCTTGATGGAGATGTGGTAACGAAGCTCGAGCCGCTTCGGGACATCCTTCAGCACTTCCGTCCCCGCCACATCACCAGGGAGATAGAGCGCGGCGTCGTAGACCGTGACGAGCTTCATCCAGACAAGCCGGCCCGTGCCCCGGAGGGGGAGCGCCTGGCCGAGGACTGCCGCCTCGGGCGAAAACTGCGCCCGGGGGTCGGCAAGCGAAAGCGTGACTGACAACACCGCGCAGAGGGCGATGAGCGCGGATACCATGAACCGCTTACGGGAAAACACGGGTCTCTCCGATCTTCATGACGATGAACCGCTCCTCACCGATGCCCGCTTCCTTGAGCGCCTTGTTGAGATAGAGCGGCGGCTCGGACAGGTGCTCATCGGTCAGCTTGAAAGTGGCCCAATGCATGCCCACGGACTGCTCGGACCGGACATCCTGATGGATGCGGACAGCCTCGGGCGGGTCCACGTGCATGGCCTTCATGAACCAGCGGGGGCTGTACCCGCCGATCGGGATGAAGGAGAGCCGCATGGGGCCAAGCCGCTTGCCGATCTCCGCGAAGAGCGGCGCATATCCCGTGTCGCCGGAAAAGAAGATCTTGCCGGCCGGGGTCTCGATCATCCAGCCCGCCCAGAGCGCCTCATTCCGGTCGAAGAGCGTACGGTTCGTGAAATGCTGCGCCGGCACCGCGTGGAACCGCAGGCCGCGAAGGTCTGCCGATTCCCACCAGTCCAGTTCCTGCGCGTTCGTAATCCCGCGCTCTTTCAGCCACGGTTTGAATCCGGGCGGGACAAAGTACCGGGGAGCATTACCAAGCGCCTTCACGGTATCCGAGTCAAGATGATCGTAGTGATTATGGCTGACTATCACGGCATCGATCTTCGGCAGGTCCTTGATCGCCACACCCGGAGGCGCGAGCCGTTTCGGTCCCGCAAAGGAGACCGGCGACGCCCGTTCGCTGAATTGGGGATCCGTCAGGATGTTCAGGCTGCCTGCCTGGATCAGGAACGCGGCATGGCCTATCCAGGTCACCTGGATAGCAGCCGGATCAGGATGGTTGATGCTGTTCAAGTCCGGCGTAACGACCGGCGGGACGAACTCGGGAAGCTGGTCCGCCGGAACTCCCGGCGCATCCTTCGGGCCGCCGCCGAACCACCAGAGTAAAAAATCGAAGAAACCATGCTCCTCGTAGGGCGCGGTGTTCTTGTAGCCGTTCTTTTCATGGTGTGCTGGCGGCTCCGCCATGGCCGCGGTGGGACCCTGGGCAGCACAGCTCACCGTGAAGAGGATTGCGGCCATGAGGGCCGTCATCTCATTGGATCTTTTCACGTACATACCGATTGCTCCCTATTTAAGCCACCGGTCGAGATATGCCGCGGCGAGCGTCCCGACAGCGTTCAGGAAGACGCCCCAGCAGATGTCGATGAGCGACACCCGGAGCGGCCAGTCGCGCAGGAGCGAGTAGTTCGTCATGTCGTAGATGGTGTATACGACGAGTCCGAAGAGACCGCCCCAAACGAGGCTCGACGCAACCAGGTTGTAGGGCGACACCCGGGGTAGGGCGAACAACACGATGCCCGCCGGAATGGCGATGTACACGACCAGCGCCGCCCAGATGATCGGCTGCATGCCATCGCCCGACATGCGGAGAAAACCGCCCAGGTCCTTTTTGTACAGGTTCGATGCGAAGATGCCGAGCCACAGGTAATCGAGCGCGAACAGTAGCGGAGGAAGGAACAGGAAGACCTTGAACGAGTGCCACATGGGAGCCTCCTTGGACTGTGCTACATCAACTTCCGGAGAGTCAATACCTTGTATGCCGCGAAGAGCGCGAAGGAAGGCAACCGGCCAAAGTAATGGTCAAATTGCTTTAACGTGCTTTGCTGTCCTTCGCGTCCCTCGCGCCCTCGCGGTTCAGCCGTTGTTGCTTTTCCCCGGTTGTAATAATCATGTCTTCGGCGGCAGCGGAAAGAACGCGCTGGTGCGCCGTTTATACTCGTCGAACTCGGCGTTGCCCTCGTACTTCTTCTCCAGCATCGGAATGCCCGAGACGCCGAGGATGAGGCCTGTGATGATGACGGGCCCGATGATTGTCATCCATCCACCGGGGGTAGCAAGGGCGATGAGGTACATGCCCCACCAGAGGGTCACTTCGCCGAAGTAGTTCGGATGGCGGCTGTACCGCCACAAACCGGTCGTGATCACCTTGCCCTTGTTCGCACGATCCTTTTTGTATCGCAGGAGCTGCCAGTCGCCGACCGTCTCGAACAGGAAACCAATGAGCCAGACCGCGCCGCCCAGTAGGTCCAGGAACGTCAACGGCGATTCAGGCGCCGTGATGGCCCGGATGACCGGAAGCGATATCACGAGCAGCAGCACCCCCTGCAGGATATATATCTGGAAGAATGAGCGGAGCGTCGCATATTTACCCCACTCCTCGCGCCACTTCCGGTACCGTGCGTCCTCGCCCTTGCCGAGGTTCCGCAGCCCGATGTGGAGCGCGAGCCTCGCGCCCCAGATGATAACGAGCGCGACGACGATGACAGCGCGGTGCGTGGCCGCCCCCCATGAGACCAGCGCTGCCACGGCCGCCACGATGAACCCGCCCCCCCAGGCAACATCAGCCACGTCATTCCGCCTGAGCAGGAGCGAAACAATGAACCAGAGGAGCATATAGATGAAGACCGCGGCAGCGGCTGTATGAAACGCGCTGTGCATAGATTTTAAGCACCTTTTCCAGGAGTTCGTTCCGAAGGGAGACGGATGTATTATAACATATTTCGAGAACCTGTCGCGTTGACACCTGTCGCGTGTTTCCTTGATAATGCCCGGTCGGTGTGCTAATCTAAAACATGACCCCTCACGCACTCAACCCATCGGACCGCGTCCTGATCGTCGGCGCCACCGGCTTTGTCGGCAGGCGGCTCATCCCGGAGCTGGTGAAAAAGAACGTCAAGCTGAGGCTGCTCGTGCGCGACCTGGCCAGGGCAGCACCGCTCCTTGTCAAGGGTGCGGACATCGAGGTCGTGCAGGGCGACCTGGTCGCCAATGCCGGGCTTGCCGAAGCCCTGCGCGGCATCCACACAGTCTATTACCTCGTCCACTCCATGGGCGGGAAGACGCTGTTCAAGAACGAGGAGTACGCCGAGAAGGACCGGCAAGCTGCGAAGAACTTCATGGCCGCGGCCGACGCCTCCAGCCTGCAGCGTGTCATCTACCTGGGCGGCCTCGGCGAGACGGGCGACGACCTGTCGGAGCACCTCCGGAGCCGCGCCGAGATCGCAAAGATACTTTCGTCGGGGAAGCCTTCGGCCACGGTCCTGCGCTCGGCGGTGATCATCGGTGCTGGCGGCGCGTCCTATGAAATGCTGCGCTACCTTGTCGAGCGCCTGCCCATTATGATCACGCCGAAGTGGGTCGAGACGCGCATCCAGCCCATCGCCATCCAGGACGTGCTCGCCTACCTCGTAGGCTGCCTGCTAACACCGGAGACAGCCGGGCAGGAGTTCGACATCGGAGGTGATGAGATATTCACCTATGTGGAGATGATGCAAAAGTATGCCGAGGTCCGGGGCCTGGCGAAGCGCTTCATCATCCGCGTGCCCGTACTGACGCCGATGCTCTCGGCCTACTGGGTTGACCTCGTGACGCCGATCCCCTCGGGCATCGCCCATCCGCTCATCGAGGGGCTCCGGAACGAGGTCGTCTGCAAGGACAACCGCATCGACCAGTATGTGCACATCACCAAGACGTCCTTCAAGGACTCGGTCCTGACCGCCTTCTCTGAGGAGACCGACGGACCGGGCGTCACGGGGTTCTGAATTCGGTCCCGTCGGAAGATAGAAAGACCGTACCACGGATGAGATAAGTTCATGATCGTTGGCACGGATGCACATCACAATAACAGCGGACAAGACCAGAGCAGGTATCCCGTTATCGTCGCGAAGTTCGTTCTGGGATTAATCCGCCGCTATCCGATCCCTATCCGTTTTGATCCGTGTCTAAAGGTTTGAGGATATCAATGGTCATCGAAGAGTCCGTACTGATCAACGCCGAGCTCAAGAAAATCTGGAAGACCTTCACCGACCTCACCTGCTGGGCGGACTGGAACACCGTGGCCGGCAAGGTGGCTTCCGATTCCGGCCGTATCGAGGAGGGCGAGCGCTTCACCTTCTGCCTTCGCCCGTTCTCCGTGCCGATCGTCATTGAGCCGAAGATCGAGGATGTCGTCCCCCGCGAGAAGGTCGTCTGGACCGGCACCAAGTTCGGGATCTTCTCCCGCCACGAGTTCCTGTTCCAGCAGGTCGCCAACGGCGTGCTCGTCACGAGTCGTGAGACCTTCCGCGGCCTCCCGCTCCTCTTCGGCGGCGTCACCTTCCCCGAGAGCATGGTGCGGGAGCTGACCGTGGGGATGCTGAAGGACTTAAAGAAGGCGGCAGAGCAGTGAAAACCGACACGGTGACGCATGGACAGGGAGACGCGGGGAACAGGCAATATGAACACGAATAGCACGAATGGACGAATTTCACGAATACTGCAATCGTAATATTCGTGGCATTCGTGATAAGTCTGTTCCTCTTATATCTATTTTGCTCCATTCATTTTTTGCTGTTTTTCAGTTAGAACAACATCCATCATGAACAAGATCACCCTCGGCATCAGCTCCTGCCTCCTCGGCAACAACGTCCGCTACGACGGCGGCCACAAGCTCGACCACTTCCTTGTAGATACGCTCGGGCAATACGTGGACTGGATTCCGGTCTGCCCGGAAGCTGCCTGCGGGCTCGGCATTCCACGCGAGTCCATGCGACTCGTCGGCGACCCTGAGGACCCCCGGTTGGTCACGGTCCGGACCGGCAAGGACCATACGGCAAGGATGAAGCGGTGGGCTAAGGAGAGGACGGCTGAGCTAGCTCATGAAGGTCTCTGCGGCTTCGTGTTCAAGGCACGCTCGCCCAGCTCCGGCATGCGGGGCGTCAAGATATATAATGAGGCCGGGATCCCCTACGCAACTGGCTCGGGGATCTTCGCCCACGCTTTCATGAAGCGTTTTCCCCTTCTCCCGGTCGAAGATGAGGGCCGGATGCACGACCCGGGAATTCGCGAGAACTTCATCGAGCGGGTCTTCGTATACCAAAGATGGCAGGAGTATATAAGGAAGGATGGCTCACTCGGTGGTTTAGTCGCGTTCCACACGGACCACAAGTACCTGATCATGGCGCACAGCCAGAAGCATTACAGCCTGCTTGGCAAGATGGTAGCCGCCGGGAAGAGCGCACGGAGTGACAAGCTTCGTGCGGACTATCTGGAAACGCTGATGGAAGGGCTGCAGCTCCTCGCCACGCCGAAGAAGAACACCAACGTGCTGCAGCACATGGCGGGATATTTCAAGGAACAGCTCTCGGCTGAGGAAAAGAGGGAGCTTCTGGAAGTGATCACGAGCTATCACGACGGCCTGGTGCCGCTCATCGTCCCGGTCACCCTGCTGCGCCACTATGTGCGGAAATACCAGGAAGATTATCTCGCCCGGCAGTTCTACCTGAACCCCCATCCCCTGGAGCTCATGCTCCGGAACCACGTGTAGAAGTTCAGTATTAGGCATTCCACGTTAACTCTGCGTTGATTATCGTGCGTCGCCGTTCTTATCATCACCGCGTCCGTTTCGTAGTCTTCCACTCCGTCTTTTCCTGGAACTTGCCTACATGCACGCACCGGCTGATCGTCACGCGTATCAGGGCGGTCGTCGGTGCAGCGATGAACGGTTCCAGCTCCTTGTGCTTGCTCGCCAGGAGCGTTGCAAGCTCCGCCCATTGAGGCCCTTCCTTGATCTCTTTCGCCCTGCCGAAGATGGTCATTGCCTCGGCCTTGAGATAGTCCCGCCTGTTGTTCTCCCGCGTATCGATCAGGAGCGAGACCTTGCTGTCCTTCCTCATGTTCCGGTACTTTGCCGTGGATGTTGGCGTCGCGAACACGACGCCCTTGCTGTCGTTCGTCAGCACGAACGCAATGAGGCTCACCAGGGGGCCGGTCCTGCCTGTCGTCGCCAACACCGCGTGGCGCTGTGTCCGGTCCAGCCGCTTGAGCCGGGCAAGGACATCTGCGTTCCCTTTGCTCGTTCTTACCGGGATAGGTCCGCCTCTGGACATGGCTTTTCGCTTCATTGTCCCGATACGTTTGCCGTTGTTGAAGCTCCCTGCGGCAAGCTGCAGGGGATCTTCGACCCTCACGGTAGTATTGTTCATTCTAATCGCTCGCTAACCCCGCAGCAAGCTGCGCGGAATGCGCTCGCTCCTGGATTCATTTCAATCCCTTCACGTAGGTGATATAGGCTTTCACGTCGAACTTCGATTTGCATCCGTTGTAGCTCATGTACCTGACCATGCCGAAGACCTTGCGTTCGCCCCAGGGCCGGTCGTGCACGCCGCCGATGCTCCAGGCGATGCCGGCATAGCCGTTCGGATCACGTCCATCAAGCTCGTATTTGTCGTTCAGATAGATCGCGGTCTTCATTGCTTCCGTAGGCGATCGACTCCACTCGAGGATCTTCTTTGCCCAGTACATCCGGAGATAGCCGTGCATCTTGCCCCGCTTCACCATCTCGAGCTGGGCGGCATTCCAGAGGTCGTCGTGGGTCCGCGCCTCTTCGAACTCCTTCAGCGTATATACATGTTCGCGCTTGTCCTCCAGGTGCTGCGCGAGCGTCTTCTGTGCCCAGGCCGGGAAACCCTTCGGACCATCATAGTCGGGAGCATAAAAACAGAAATTGTCCGATAGCTCCCGGCGGACAATGAGCTCCTCGAGAAACGCCTCCCGTGATGTCTCGCGCACCTCGGCACGCAGCACCTCCAGCGCGACGCGTTGGGCGGAAAGCTGGCCGAAATGGAGGTAGGGGGACAGGTTGGACTGTCCGCCCCGGTTCGGATCGTTGCGGTCCTCTTTGTATGGGTCCAGTTTCGCGGCAATGAACCGCTTGAGCGTCCGTAGCGCGGCCCGCTCTCCGGGTATGATCCAGTTCATCTCACCTGCTGTGATGTCGAGCATGCGTCTTCGGTGGACCGTGCTCCAGTCTGTTTTGATGGTGCGCCCCGGCCAGCGGTGCGGATGTTTTCTGATGCGCGGGAGGTCGGTGAGATAGGAAGAAAGAAGTCTCTGCAACTGGGAACGAAGGGTGTATGCTCCGTATTCCCTTTTCGGCGACGCAATCCAGCAGGGAACGATATTGTGTGCGTCGACCTCGTGGAACGGGATGCGAATGGCGCGGGCCACAGAGTTCTTCCATGCGCGCTTGACCTTCAAAGGATCGAAGTCGGCTACGAGAAGACCTGCGTTGTTCTTGTTCAGGAACGCCGGCAGCACCGTACTTGGCTCCCCGGTGAGAAGGAAGAACGGGATGCCCTTCGCTGCGAGACCGCGCTCCACCTCCTCCAGTCCCCGCAGCATGAACGCATACTGGCGGGCCGTTGCACCAAGGAACTTCGGCGCCAGGCAGAAGACCACGGCGAGCGGGGCACGGTGACGCAACGCCAGGTCCTGAGCGTGGAGGAGCGCCCAATTGTCGCGGACCCGCTGGTCCCTGCTCATCCAGTAGACCACGGGGCCGGCAGGCCGATCGCCAGGCCGGAGGATGCGAACGCGTGAAGGATCAACGAGGCTGGAGACGGCAAGAGGATTCACGGTGACATTGTAGCCTATGGGCCGAGGGGAAGCAATGCCGTAATCCGGGCTGGCAGGAGGAAGATGATCTTAAAAGACATTTGATAAGGACCAAATCGGATGGAAGTCGGATAACGGCGGATCTTTTATCTGCAGTCAGTTAACATGGCAAGTGATCTTGTTGCTTTGGACTTTATCCGTTTTTATCAGGGTGTTAATCCGACTATTCCGTGTCCAGACGCTTTTTTGAAGGATAATGACATTTTGGGGCCAGGCATGGACAAATAAAAGCGGAGCGCATCAGCGCCTCTCTGGGTCGCTGTCATATGCTCCGCTTTCTTTAGCCGTGCACGCGCACGGCCCAAGCCGCGCGGCAGGTCACCGCCCGGTCAATTTCTTCTGAATGTTCAACACCCGTTCGAGCTCCCCGGGTTCCACGGCACCGATGCGTACGAGGATCTCTCCGATGAGCCCCTTGCCATGCTTCTGGTGCTCCAGGGCGAAATCGAGGTCCTGCGGAACGATGTATTCTTCCGCCACCAGCAATGAACCGATCGGTGGGACCACGGATGGGTTCGACATGTTGTCCTTGTTGTCCTTGCTCTGGGCTGACATATTGTATCCCTCCCTTGCGTCCCCGGACGAGCCGGGAAATGGAACCAATTAAATATGTACTGCCAATATTATATTGTTTTTCGCTTGGTTTGTCAAGCAAATTCTGTCTTATCAAAATATAATAGTATTCTAGCCAGGACCATAGCATCAGCTTGCGGAAAACAGCATTAACATATTGATTTATAAATGTTTTTTATTCGTGTTGTGGAAAACTGGTGGGAAAACGGTGGGCCATCATTTCTCTTGCTGTTCCGTCATGGTTCTTTTCTCCTTTTTCGGGGTGTCTTCGCGCTCGTCCTTCTTCTTCTCAGTATCATGCCTTCTTCTCCTGCTCGTCTGCCTTGCGCTTCTTCTTTATTTCACCGTAAGAACTTCGCGATGCCGTATATACCTCATGAGGAGGCTGCTTTCTTCCCGCTGCGGTTCCTTGTCCTTGCCTTGGCCCCCGCTTGATCCATGAATGCCTCAAGGAGCATACCGTTCGTGGAGGACTCTGTGCCGTCATACGGTATGGTGATGAACGGAATGTCATACTCCTTCTTAACTATCTGCATCGCTCCCGCCGCGATCGTGCTCGGCATGCACCCGAACGGCATGGCATTGATGATGCCTGATACACCCTGGCGCGCAAGATCAACGCTCTTCCCTATGCTTACCACCGCCTCGCCCTCGAAGGTGTCCGGAATATAGGGTCCTGCGAGTTCCAGGATGTGCCGTGTCGAAGGCTCGTGAAGGGTTCTGAGGTACTTCTTGAACGGGATGGAACAGTGCTTCTCTATCCTGGTCTGGAGGTGGTTTTTCAGCGCATCTTTTGCAGCGGCAACGAATTCCTTCCCCTTTCGATGTCTTCTTATGCTCATGGCATTGAGATAGTATATCCACTCTCCGAACGTTGCCAGTGAGGCCTCACCGCCGAGGACCTCTACCTGTCTGACGAGATCCTCGTTCGAGAATCTGTTGTTCCTGACGTATATCTCACCGATGATGCCGATCAGGGGCTTTCTCCCGTCCGTCTTCGGCAGGGCTTCAAAGTCCTTCTTCGCGGCCTTGAGCGTGTCCTCCAATCGACCGTTCCTTCCGCTGAGAGACCTCGCAAGCCTCTCAAGGTGATGCCGGTACACTTCATCTGATGATCCCTTCTGCTGCTCATAGGGCCTGGCCTCGTGCAGGCACTTCGTGAGCAGATCCACAGCAACGATCCCTTTCCAAGCGGTCAGCGCAAAGTCGTCACGGACCATTTCCAGGGAGGCGTACAGCCCCACATCCTGATTGGGGGCAAGAATGGGTACGTCAGCCATACCGACGCTCTCCAGTACCATCCTGTGGAACACGTTATACTGGCCAAACCGGCAGGGGCCGGACCCTCCCGGCATGAAGAAGGCGGAACGTGAAGCATCAAAGCCCCGGGAGAAGGCCTTCTTCAACATATCTCCTGTGGTCAGGGCACAGGGATAGCATTCCTTTCCGGACACGTATTTCATACCCAATTCCACGGTCTCCCGGTCGGACTCCGGAAGCACTTCGGCGTACACACCGCAGCGCTCGAACGCGGCGGCCAACGCATAGGTGTGGTCCGTCATGGGGGGAATATAGACGACCCTGTTCTTCAGCGATGGCAGAACAATCCGGCGCTTGGGAGGTTGTATATCGGTGGATGCACCGGCCCGGTGTCCTATGCTGTCCAGGAACGCCTCGCAGCGTGTAATGACCCCGGCATCGGCGCTGTGCTCGTCCAGTTCGATATGTAAAAAGGGTTTTCCCCTGAGCTCTTTCTTGAAGTACTTCATGATAAAGGAGTCGGGGCCGCAGGAAAAATTACCAATGACGATGGGATAGAGCTTGTCATGGCCGGCAAGGAACCGGGCAGCGCGCAGCATCCTCTGTCCGCTTCTCCAGTACATGTCGGGCCATTCCTCTGCGATGGTCTGCCCCTCGAGCGGAAGCATGTCCATGGGGATGGCCAGCATGCCGAGTGCGGCGATCTTTTCGGGGATCCTCAGGTTCATCCCCCGCTCCAGGGCGCTGTACGACCTTCCCACGATCACGATGGCTTTCTGTTTCAATCCTGCAAGGACTTCCCGGCCTTGTCTCCGCAGAGCCTCGTAAAATTCCGTCTGGGACTGCTCTGCCGCGGCCAAGTTCTTCATGATTTCCCTTTTAGCGATACCAAATCGTTTGAGCACGCGCGTAAGCTCATCTGCAAGTGCCCTCGTTCCGCGGCTCATGTCCACCACCGGAGCAAGGATCTCGACCCCCCGTACTGCCAGTCTCCCTACATAGGGGATGCTCTGGGTGTGCGGGCAGGCGCAGCTCAACGAATACTCATCGCTCCGTGACCGCAGATTCATGAAGCTCGGCAGGAGCAAAGTGTCCACGCCGCGTTCCTTCAGGTATTGTATATGCCCGATGGCCACCTTCACGGGGAAGCAGGCTTCCGACAACGCGCCCTCAAGACCGAGGTTCACGATCTGTCGGTTGGTCTGCGGCGAGACTTCCACGGAAAATCCGAGCCTGCTGAGGAACGTTGTCCAAAAGGGAAGATATTCGTTGAAATAGAACACCGAGGGGATGCCGATCGTCCCGCGGGACACATTCGCTTTTCTACCGTTGCGGTGCTCCGAGTGCTCCCTGGCCTCTCGCCAGAGCAGCTCATCGCGGAAGTTGAAGAGGTCCGGCATGCCGCCTGCAGCTTTTTTATTGATGTCGTATTTTTCGCATCGCCCGCCATAGAACAGGATATCCTTCTCTCCCTCCATCTTCACGCGATTGATCTCGCACACGTTGGCGCAGCCGCCGCAGCTGAATGACGAGACCTCATAGGGCCGCTCTACGCGGTCGAATCCTTTGAAGGAAGAATGGTCCGTCCCTGAGGACAGCATATGCTGCATCGCGATACGGGCCATGCCGATCGCTCCCGTGACCTCGTGATCCGGCGGCACCGTAACATGCTGTCCGAGGAATTTCTCGAATGCCGCCACCACGGACTTGTTGTACGCTACGCCCCCCTGGAAAAAGACCTTCGCTCCTATGCGGCGGCCGGCCACCACCCGGTTGATATAGTTCTGAACGATGGAGTAGGCCAGCCCTGCAAGCAGATCGTTCCTCGATGTGCCCCTCTGGAGGTTCGCCATGAGGGAATTTTCCATGAATACCGTGCAGCGCTCGCCGAGCTTCGTCGGGCATGGTGAAGAGAACGCACACTCGGCAAACTCGTTCGTCACGGAAACGTGCAGCTTCTGCGCCTGCTCCTCGAGAAAGCTCCCCGTGCCGGCTGCACATGCCTTGTTCATCTCGAAGTCCACGATGACGCCGCCCTCAAGGGAGATATATTTCGAGTCCTGCCCCCCGATCTCGAAGATCGTATCCACTTCGGGATCGATGGAGACCGCAGCCGTGGCCTGTGCGGTGATCTCGTTCTTCACGATGTCCGCGCCCACGAAGTCCGCGATCATGTACCTGCCCGAGCCTGTTGTGCCTACCCCCACGATCTCCACGCGATCACCGAGTTCCGCCGCTGTCTCGCGAAGACCCTGCCGGACAGCTTCGATGGGCCGTCCCGCGGTCATGAGGTAGAGCTTTGAAAGAAGCCTGCCGTCGCCGTCGATCACCGCGACGTTCGTGCTGATGGAGCCGACATCGATCCCCATATAGACCCGAACCCGTTGTCCCTTCTCCGGCAGGTCGCGCAAGACATCCCGCGAGTCAGAACCATGTCGCTCAAAAAATGCGTCCCCCCCGTTCAGAAGAGGCGGATGCCCCCGCGCCTGCTCCCGGGCGCCTGCCACATACTCCTCCAGGGCCTCAAGCCTGAACGCCGATGCCGTCCCCTCATCGGCCGCCTTCAGGCCGGCACCGAGGGCGCCCATAAGGGCGAAATCCGGTGGCACGAAAAGCTCATCAAGCTCAAGCACCTCCCGGAACGCCCGCACCATGCCCTTGTTGGCCGCCACCCCCCCCTGGAACGAGACCGGGGGCACGATGCTTTTGCCGCGGGCAATGCTGCCCTTGAAGTTCCGCGCCACGGCAAAGCAGAGCCCGGCAACGACCTCCTCTACGGGCGTGGCGATCTGCTGCAAATGAATCATGTCCGACTTGGCGAACACGCTGCACCGGCCTGCTATGCGCGGCGGTTTCCTGGACCGTAGCGAGAGCTCGCTGAACTCCTCGATGCCGAGCCGGAGGCGCTCCGCCTGCTGATCGAGAAAAGAGCCTGTACCCGCGGCACAGACCGAATTCATGGAAAAGTCCTTCATCCCTTCGCCGTCCAGCAGGATGAGCTTCGAATCCTCTCCGCCCATCTCGATGATGGTCTTTATGTGCGGATGGAGCTTCTTCGT
>JAAXXJ010000234.1 GCA_013334545.1 Nitrospirota bacterium
GTCAGTTCCTACTTTATCCTCTTCGCCATGACAGTGAGCAGCATACCCGGATCGCATGACTGTATGACACGGCGAACCGCCCTTGGTTGAATCCAGGAACGAGCGCAATCCCCGCAGCTTGCTGGGGGTCTTGCCCCCGGCGTTTACGAGTGGAACCGCGATTGCAGGGGGCTGGCGGGCGATGAGAATGCCTTATTACTGCCTTGATGATTGCAGCTACCCTGCAGCTTGCAGCAGGGAGCCTCAAGGTACGGCGATCACGCTGTTCGCCACTGCGGGGCGCATGCTCCGGTCAATGCTCCATACCGCTGAACACGATCCTCCCTACATAGTCCTTGAGCTCGTCCGATGCTTTGAGCGCCGACTGGACCACCGCCGGGTCATAGATCGTTCCCGATTCCCTGATGATCTCCTCCAGGGCAGCTTCGAAGCCGAGCGCCTCCCGGTAGGGCCTTGCAACGGTCAAGGCATCGAGCACGTCGGCAATGGCGAAGACCCGCGCCCCGTGCGGGATCTCGTCTCCCTTGAGCCCGCGGGGATATCCCGATCCATCATAATGCTCGTGATGCGTCCTGATGATCTCGGCTGCGCGCGCAAAGTAGCCGATGTGGCCGATGATGCGATAGCCGATCTCGGGATGTTGGTGCATGGCAGCCTGCTCCTCCGGCGCGAGCGGGCCGGTTTTGTGCAGGACCGCGTCGGGTACGCCGATCTTGCCGATGTCGTGGAGCAGCGCGCCGCAGTAGAGATCCACGAGGTCCCTGCCCCGGACGTCACAGGCCTTCCCGATGATCATCGAGAACTCCGTCACCCGCAGCGAGTGGTTCCCCACCTCGTGTTCGCGGGCGTCGATGGCGTTCACGAACGCCTCGAGGGTCACCAGGTAGGCGGTATCGATGGAGTGTACGACGCCTTCAAGATAGGTGTTGTTGAAATAGCAGTGCTCGCACCGGAAGGTCCCGTCCGGCCGCATGACGTAGCGGCTTTCCTCGATGGGTGTTCCGCAGTTCGGACAGGAATGGATATGGGTGGTGGGAATAGACATTGTTGAAGATTCAATATTCAAGATTCAAGAGCGTAACTATTCATCCTTGTGGCATTTTGAATGTCAAATCTTGAATTCCGCTTCTCAGGATCTCCATGCCGTTTTGTTGAATATTGAATCTTGCATCTTGAATCCCGAACCACCCCTCCGGGGCGGGTTCAGGGCTTTCAGGTGACGCAGGCAATGGTTCCGGGCACGAACTTCAATCCGGCGAAGAGGTCCTTCGACGGTTTCCGGTAGTATGGGCATTGCTCCTCGCGGCATCCGTGTGGATGTTTCTCGCTGTGGTTGCAGACGACCGACGAATTCTTCCCCGGCAGGACGATACCGAACTTCTCGGAGAACATCGGGACCGCGACCGTAAGCGCCGCGCGCACATAGGCCTTGCAGCAGCTTGGTCCCGTCAGGTCCGTGATGGCCTGAGAGACCCGCGTGACCGCTTCCATCACGATCTTTTGCTCCCGGTCCGATCCGCAGCATGCACCGAGGAAGATCGAGACGACCGAGCCGATGGCCGGCGCGACGCCGCACACGCCGGTGAGGCCGCAATAACCGCCGTGCGCCTGCTTCCCGGTCCGGGAAAAAGCCTCCCGGACCTCCGCATCCCCGATCTTCGACCCGTACGGCGAGTTCCTGAGCGCAGCCATGAGCGCGCCAGCCGCGATATAGGAATGGTCGCACGAGAGCATGGGCAGCTGAGGAAGGGCCATCATCAGCTCGGCGATCTCCACGGGGTCCGGGGACTTTGTGGTTAGCGCAAGGCCCTCGATGAGGGCGCGCGCTTCCTTGCCGTGGCAGAGATCGCAGACAGAGTGGCCCTTCGGACACATGATGTGCGCATGAAAGGATGCCCCGCAGTACGTGCAGGAGACGTCCACGGCAGTCTGCAGGTAATCAAGCTTTTCGCCGCAGACCATGCAGTTCTCGGTGTTCCTTGTGGTGGACATGGATAAATTATATCCTAACCCGGACAAGCCGGAACAAAAATTCTTAGAAAAGGTTGGAGATTATTTCTATCCACATGTGTAAAACTTGATTTAACAGTAACTAACGATCCTCGGTTCATAATGCTGATGTCACGGCCCTTTCCGGAGCAGATACGCGTGCGCTGACAGGCCCGCGCCGTAGGCGACCATGATGCACCAGTCTCCGGAATCCACGCCGTTCCTCGCGATCTCGTCCAGCACGAACCAGACCGTGGGCGACGACATGTTTCCGTATTCCAAAAGCACCTTGCGCGTCGGTGCCAGCCGCTCCTCGGCGATCCCGATCTCGTCCCGGACAGCATTGATGATCTTCTCCCCGCCCGTGTGCAGAGCCCAGTGTTTCACGTCACCTGCGCTCAGGCCATGGGACGAAAGCACCTCCCCCACGACCTCTGCCGCGGCCTTCTTCACGAGCTCCGGCAGATTGAGGGAGAGCTGGTTGTGGAGCTGGCCCTTCTTATGGACATACCGGATGGTCTCTCGCTGTTCCGGCACGTACCTCCCTGCCGACGCGACCATCTCCCATCCTTCTCGGCTGCCCCGGACCACGGCCGCTGCAGCCCCGTCGCCGAAGAGGGCCTTCGAAAGGATCAGGTCCAGCTCATTGTCCATCTGGAGCGTTGCGCTGCAGATCTCGACGGACACGCTGAGCACTGCGCCGCCCATGGTCTTCGCAAGTGATTCCGCGGCCTGGAGGTTCGGGATCGCCCCGCCGCAGCCGCTCCCGACCATATCGAAGGCGCGGACGCTGCGCGACAGGCCAAGGCGCTCGATCAGATAGGTCGAGATGCCCGGACATAGGTAGCCGGTGCAGGTGTTCACCACGATGCCCGAAACATCCTGGACGCCGATGCCGGCCTTCTCCAGCGCAGAGCTGACCGCTTGCGCGGACAGTTGGATGGACTGCTCGGTGAACCGCTTGATGCGAAGGTCCGGGTCCTCGTCCACGAGGCACGACGGATCATCAATGGCAAAATGGCGTTTCCTGATGCTGGGATGGGAGAAGATCGTGCGGAGGAGCCCCATGCTCCGGCTGTTCAGCCTGCTGCCAAAGTGCTTCTTCATGAACTCTTCGGCAAAGCCTTGATCGCAGTGGTACTTCGGGACCGCGGTCGCGAAGGATACAATGGAAGCATGATTGTTCTTTCCTTTGAGCATTGGGTGTTGGGTTTCTCCTGACTCCTGACCCTGCATCACACATCCATCCCCGCGAGCCGAAGGGTCCTGCGGATGAACCGGGTATGGCGCCATAACGGCGGCCGCACGCCCAATCGGAAGGCGATGCGATGGACCGATGGCAGGATGGAAAGCCCGATGGAGTCGGTATTGATGAAGTTCATGTGGCTGCCCATGGACCGCCGGACCTCGTTCATCATCCAGCCGGCATCGACGTCGGGCGATACATAGAACACCGGGGAGAGCATGTTCTCCGGTGAAGCCGCAAGGACCCCCTCCCGCCGGGCGATTGATTCCAGTTCCGTGCCCGGATAGACGCGAATGCCGATATTGAAGAACACCACATCCTGGCGGCGGGTGCGGCTCTCGGCAAAGCGAAGGGTCTCCCGGACCGTTTCCTGCGTTTCGCCCGGCCCGCCAAGCAGAAAGATCCAGGCGCAGGGGAGGTCGTGCCTCCGCACCACGTCCGCGGCATGGTGCACATCCCTGGTGGTGAAGCCCTTGCGCAGGCCCGCGAGCACGACATCGGACGCGCTCTCCACCGTCAGCCCCATGCCCACGAACCCTGCACGTTCCATGTCCGCGACCAGGTCGTCGTCGAATGCCCGCGGGTTCAGCTCCAGGCTCTGGAGCCGCGCGCCGTGCTTCGCACCCGCCAGTGCGTCGCACACCGCCCGGGCGTGGTCATAGGGAGCATTGAACACGCTGTCCACCAGTTCGATGTCCCTGAGCCCCGATGCTGCGAGCCGTTTCACGGCATCGGCCACGGCTGCGGGCTCGGCCAGCCGTTGACCGTTCCCCTCGATCTTGCGGTAGGTGCAGTAGACGCAGTGGAACGCGCACCCCAGTTTGGTCTGGAGCGGCGCTGTGGCAAGCTGGGAACAATAGGCGGCGACGTTCACCCAGCGGCCGTAGTCGGGCGCGCCGCATTCCGCCCTTCCACCCCCGCCGGGACAGAGCGTGCTGTTGAACCCAACATGGTCCAGATAGGCGACGCCGGGCACATCACCGAACGGCTTCCCCTCGGAGATGCGCTCCAGGAGCAGAGGAAAGACCTTCTCCCCGTCGCCGAGCACGGAGCAGGAGACCCCCGAGAACCTCAGGATCGCCTCAGGCATGACCGCCAGGGCAGCGCCGCCCAGGACGACCGGTGCGCTGCTCTGCTCGCGCACCGCATGCACAATGCTGCGGAGGTCCTCGAGAAAGAACACCGTGTCCCGCATGTCGTTGTTGTCGATGTTCCGCACCGACAAGCCCACGACATCGGGCCGGGACGAACGGGCCATGCTCCGCGCCGCGGCGAGCGGTTCCCGCTCGAACATGAGGTCCAGGAGCGTGACGCGATGGCCAGCGCGCTCGCAGGCCTCGGCCACCATGCAGGCGCCGATGGGCATCACCGGCATCGGCAGGGCATTCCGGTTCGTGCTGATCAGGAGGATGTTCATGATGGCGTCTTATTTTTATGATACCGCAGCCACAACGGTATGACAATATATTATGACATGGTACGACACTGCCCTATGTGCAGATGTCCACCTCCAAATCCCTTGACTTTCCTCGGATTCTCCCCTATTATCCAAACAGTTTTCCCCTGGGAACGCCTCGATGATCACGACCCTTCAGGACATCCTCAAGGAATACAAATCCGACATGGAGCGCATGGAGTCGCGGATCCATGAGAGCCTGGGCACCGATGTGCCGCTCATCCGCCAGGTCAGCAAATACATCCTCGGGGCCGGCGGCAAGCGTTTCCGGCCGCTCCTGCACCTCTTGTCAGCCCGGCTCTGCGGGTACCGGGAACACAGCGGCGAGTACGTTCTGGGGAGCGTCGTGGAATACATCCACACGGCCTCGCTCCTGCATGACGACGTGATCGACGAGGCCAAGGTCCGGCGGGGCCGCTCGTCAGCGAACACGATCTGGGGCAACCAGGCCAGTATC
>JAAXXJ010000532.1 GCA_013334545.1 Nitrospirota bacterium
TTGACCTCAACCCAACCGCAGGCAACCGCTACGCCCTCGGTCAGGCCTATCTGCAGACGGGCGAATACGGCAAGGCGGAAGAGCAGTTCATGCAGGTTCTCCGGATGTCTCCCGACGATCCCGCGCCGCACCTGGGCCTCGGCCAGACCTATGCCGGGCAGGAGCGATACGAACTCGCGATCAAGGAGTTCAAGGCCGCCTTGGACAAGAAAAGTGATTTCTACGATGCCTATGCCGAGATGGGGTATGCTTATGCGGACATGGGGAAAATCGACACTGCCCAGGGCATATCCGAATACCTCGAAAAAAAAGCGCCCGAACTGGCCGATCTGCTGAGCCGATATATCTACAAGGCCGACCCCCCGAAGATCGTCATGGCCTACGCGGACAGCACGTTCCCGGACTATCTGCCCGCCGGCACAGAGGTATCGGACCTCGACAGCGAGCTTTCCACCGCAGGCGCCTCCAAGCTGTTTTTCGTGAAATTCCAGTTCGACAAGGAAATGGACAGGGAATCAGTGGAAGCAACGACCAACTGGTCGATCGGCAGGGCTGGCGGATTCGGAGCGAGCAAGTACAACTATGGCCACGCGATCCCCTCAACGGAGACAACGATCCCGCGCCTCCCGGATTACGTGTCCTACGATTCAAAAAACCTGACCGCCACGGTCTTCTTCAAGATCTACCAGAACTCGTCGGCCGACGGCACCATCGACCCCGGCCACATCGAGTTCAGCTTCCTTGGAACGGACCGCTTCGAACAGAAAATGGATCCCAAAAAGGATCAGTGGACCGGCTTCTCCGGCGTCTTCTAATCGGGTACAGGGTCTCGGGTTTAGGGTAAAGGGTGGGAGCTATAAACAAAAAGAGGATCGGGGAAGAATTTTCCCGGTCCTCTTTCTCTTGAAACTCTTGGTTTTGCTTTCCCTACACCCTACCCCCTCGTGCCTGCACCCTTTGCCGCGGCCGCTTGCACGTTACTGACCCGCTTGGTCTCCCCCCGGTTTGGGCGTCGCGGTGATCTCCTTAGCGATCTCCGCGGCCCGCTGCGCGCCGATGTGGCCCCAGATCGCTCCCGCCTTCTTGCTCTTCATGTTCATGATGATCCCTGCGGCAAGCTTCTTGTCCATCTTCTCCAGCATGGGGCCTGCCTGGGCGGGCGCCGTGGCCTCGAAGACGGTGGCAAGATCCCTGAGCCGCTTGTCCTCGGCTGATTTCACGGTGTCGAGCATGCCCGAGAGTTTGTCCTCGAGACCCTTGAGCGTGTCGATCTTGGTGACGATCTCGCCTTTGAGGACCTGAAGCTTCTTCTCCTCCTCCTTGATCGCGCTCTCGCGGCTCTCGAGCTGCTTCTCCTTTTCGGCAAGCGAGGCGAGCAGCTTGCGCTCCTTCGCCAGGGCATCATCGCCCGCCTCGCGCGCAGGCGCCCCCTCGGGGGCCTTCTGCGACACGTTCGCGATGGCGTGATTGGGATCGAAGACGGAGGCATCGGGCATCATCTTCTGCAGGACTCCGCCTGCCGCCGCGATCTTGATGACGATCAGCAGGACAACCAGGATTTCACAGATTAAGATCAGTCTTCTCATCGCCGGACCTCTTCAGAAACCGGATAATTCCCTGTTCGTTCAGTTCCACGGACTCCCTGTGGTTCCACTC
>JAAXXJ010000235.1 GCA_013334545.1 Nitrospirota bacterium
CTTGACTTTTCATTGTTGCTGTGTCAATATGGCGCTCGCTCCATCGATGTTCGATCGCCTGAATCCGGGAGTGAGCGCATTCCCCATAGCTTGCGACGGGGAGCTTCAATGACGTACGGTGGTAAAGCAGGGCCCATAGCTCAGCTGGTAGAGCTACCGGCTCATAACCGGTTGGTCCCAGGTTCGAGTCCTGGTGGGCCCACCAACTCATGAAGTACGGAGTACGGAGTGCAGAACGCGGACAACACAACGGAAACGATATGAGCAGATGAACAATGCGCCGATAGGCGCATTTTCTTTTTGGAGAGGCCCCTCATGGAAGAACAATTGAACCTTCTGATCCAGCTGCAAGACATCGACAGAGCGATCCGCTCACGCCAGGAAGAAAAGAAAAAGCTGCCCGTGATGCTCACCGAGCTCGAAGGGAAGAGTGAAGCGAACAAGGCCGAGCTCGACCGGGTCCGTGAGGCCCTCGAGGCCGCCCAGAAGGGGAAACGCGACCGCGACCGCGATCTCGAAGAGGGCGGGCAGAAGGTCGAGAAGCTGAAGTCCCGGACGCCGGACATCAAGACGAACAAGGAATACACGGCACTGCTCAAGGAGATCGAGACCGTGGAGCAGGAGAACAAGGCGATCGAGGACGATATCCTTAAGCTCATGGAGAAGATCGACGCTGCAGCCGGGGAGATCAGGAATGCCGAGTCCCGGTCCGCGGAGGAGGCTGCTGCTATCGCTACAGAGCGGAAGCAGCTCGAGGAGAACATGGCAAAGCTTGATGCGGAGCTGGCAACCATCGAGCGCGAGCGCAACGAACTGGCTGCGCGCGTTGACGCGCCGCTGCTGGCCAGGTATCAGAAGCGGTATGGCTCGCTTGCGGGCAAGGTCGTGGTGGAGGCCCGGGGCGAGTCCTGCACCGGCTGCTTCATGAGCATTCCGCCCCAGCTGTTCGTGAACGTCAAGAAAAACACGGAAATCATTACCTGCCCCCATTGCTCCCGGATCCTCTATTATAAGGAAACGCTCACGCCGCGCACCTAAGGTGCGGCCAGCTTGCCAGCCGGCAAGCCTGCAAGCCTGTCATGGAACTGACCATCTATACCGACGGCGCATCGCGGAACAACCCCGGAGAATCGGGCGCCGGCATCTACATCCTGCGGGACGGCGAACCCTTCGAGCAGATCGCGCGGTACCTCGGGACGACGACCAACAACATCGCCGAATACACCGCTGCGATCATCGGCCTGGAGCATGCCGCGAAGGTCGGCGCCAAGAAGGTGAGGCTCTTCGCCGACTCAGAGCTCATGGTCAAACAGATCAACGGCCTGTACAAAGTGAAGAACGAGGGGCTCAAGCCGCTGCATACCAGGGTCAAAGGGCTTATTGCCTTGATCGGCAGCGTCGAGGTACAATACATACCGAGGGAGAAGAACAAGGAAGCCGACGCCCTGGCGAACAGGGCGATTGATGAGAAGATGAAGTAGACAGTAGATAGAAGACAGCAGGTGGTAGATAGGAAACGGGGACGATTGCTTCGGGAAGTTGCTGTGCCCCGTCTACGGTATGCTATCTACCGTCTACCGCATTTTTTGTTCTTTTACAATTCAGAGCGGGTGAGGTGATCGCTCCCCGGAAACGGGGGGAGGAAAGTCCGAGCTCCGCAGGGCAAGGCGGTCCCGAAACGGGACAGGGGGCGACCCCATGGAAAGTGCCACAGAAAAGAAGACCGCCCGCAAGGGCAAGGGTGAAACGGTGGGGTAAGAGCCCACCAGATTCCCGGGCGACCGGGAGTGCTTGGCAAACCCCGCCTGGAGCAAGATCACATAGGGAAGCGCTTCCCGCAAGGGAATAAGGACGGCCCGTTCGAGACTTCCGGGTAGATCGCTCGAGCCGTTGAGCAATCAACGGCCCAGATAAATGCTCACCGCCCCGGGAAACCGGGGACACAGAACTCGGCTTACGGCCCGCTCTGATCTTTTTCTCCTACGGCAATGTTTAAAGGGCGACGACATCGCACGCCTAACAGGCGCTTTCTGAGGCAAAGGGTTCTATGCGACATTGGCCCAGGGGGAGCCTTCCCCCGTATTGTAAATACCGAGGAGCGATTGCATGCAGAACAAGATCGTGATACGCTACCAGGAGGGCCGGGTCCTGAAGGGGGTCAGTGTAGATTTCATGCCCAACAAGGACCTCTTTCACCTCGTGCCGCTCGACACCCCTCCAGATGCCAAACCGCAGGATATCCATGCGCACGATCTGAAGGCGGTCTTCTTCGTGAAGGATTACACCGGGAACGCGCGGTATCAGGACAGGAAAGAGTTCCTTCCCGACAAGCCTTCCACAGGCCGGAAGATCAAGGTGGTGTTCAAGGATGGGGAACTGCTGGTGGGTACGACCCAGGGCTACCAGCCCGGCAGGCCGGGATTCTTCGTTTTCCCCGCTGATGCACAGTCCAACAATGACCGTTGCTATGTGATTGCGGCAGCAGCGAAGGAAGTCTCGTTCATGTGACTGCCGCGATCGCGACTGCCGCGCGATGGTTCGGAAGCGGCGCCGCTGAGCGGTTTCCATGCGTGCTACTGACCGCGACCTTCCTTTCGACATCTCATTGCGCATATATCTCGAGGTCCTCCGGGGTGTCGGTACCGGGAAGGAATTCGATTCTGTACAAAGCGTATTCGAGATCCATCGGTTCTGCGAATTTCGGTCTGAAGGTGTTCGATATACCGTAAGGTGCTTATGGTGAGCTGCCTCGTCTGCCGATCCCTGCTCGTCGTAATCCTTCTGCTTGTTTCCGGTTGTGATCTCCAGGATACAATGCTCTACTATCCGAGCTCATACAAACCTTCTCCCGCGGCGATGGCTTCACAGCATCTCCAGTTTTGGCCATCCGAAGCCGGCGACTACCGGGGCTTCGTCAGCACCGTGCCGCAAGGTCGTGCAAGGGGCACGATCATCGTATTCCATGGGAACGCAGGTGCCGCGTCCGACCGGGACTACTATGCGCAGGAACTGACCCCGCTGGGGTATCGCGTCCTGCTGGCCGAGTATCCTGGCTATGGCGGACGAGAGGGAAAACTGGGAGAAGCATCATTTGTAAACGACGCGAGGACGACCGTGCGCCTGGCGTTCGAACAGTTCGGAAAGCCGGTCTTCCTGCTCGGAGAATCCCTTGGATGCGGCGTGGTTGCAGCAGTGGCCAAGGAGACGCCTGTTCAGATCGACGGCATCATCCTGTTCACGCCGTGGGACACCCTGCTGGCGGTGGCAAAGGGAACGTTTCCCTGGCTGCCGATCGCGTGGTTCTTGAAGGACACCTATGACAGCATCGGAAACCTGCGGTCCTTCCGGGGGCCGGTCGCGGTCATCGGCGCTGAACGGGACGAGGTGATCCCGGTGCGGCATGCCGAGGAGCTTTATCGCTCGCTGCCGGGAAATAAGAAGCTGTGGTTGATCAAAGGGGCCGGCCATAATGATTGGCAGAGCCGGATCGAGCCATCCTGGTGGCGGGAGATCATGGAGTTCGTGGGGGATGGAAACAGGACAGTGCCGAGATGAGCGCGCGCGCTGCTGTCCGAAGCAGTGGTCTTGCCGATGGGACGCAAACGGTGCGCACCATCGGCATGATGAACACGTCTTCCCCTCCCTGATGCCATTTCCACCTTGATTTTTCATCCCGCCTGTACTATCGTTAAATTATCACCGTATTTTGATTTACAGGAGAAGGCAACATGGCCTTATTTGTGTTTGGAGCTGGGGCGACGCGTGGATGCAGTTTTGTGAATCCTCGCCAGTTCCCGTGTAGTCCACCGCTTGATCGTGATTTCTTTACGCAACTGCAACGAGTAACGAACCCCAAGCACAGTGAACTCGTGAATAATGTAATGAAGGATGTTGTCGATCTCTTCGGGCCAAATTTTGATGCTACGATGGAAAATGTATTTACAACGCTTGAGCATACAATACGGATGTTGAAGACGACAGGAGAGTATCGTGATTTTAAAGCAAGTGAGTTGTCGAAAAAAGAGATCGATTAAAACAGGCGATCGCAGTAGTCTTGGAAGAATCTCTCGCGAAGAAGCGCGAGGGGACGTCGAGTTTAGAGCCGAAGTCTTGTGACTTTCATAAAAAGTTTGTAGCGAACATTTTGCGGCCCGGCGATACGATAATAACGTTCAATTACGATTGTGTTCTGGATTATAGTCTCCAGATGTGGGGTAGCAACAAGTGGAATGCGCATTATGGCTACGGATTTAATCTCGGCCCCGGTGGTAAATATGTTGCGGGGCATGATTTTTGGCAACCGAAAGTGCCTTCGCCAAAGCCGGAAACCGTGATGCTATATAAGCTGCACGGATCACTTCATTTTGTTATAACTGGTGATGATGATTCACCTCACGTCAAATTGAAGCAGCGGCCATACACCAAACAGGCTGGTGGTGGCTTAAAATTTACAATAATTCCACCTGAGTGGCACAAGGAATTCGATAAGGGTGCATTTAGTACCTTATGGGCTAAGGCAAGTGAAGCGATCAACCGAGCAGAATATATAGTCTTTGTAGGTTACTCCCTTCCTTCTACAGACCTGCATTCTACGGACTTATTCCGGACAAGCGTTCGCAAAACTGAGTTGAAGTCGCTTGTTGTGGTCAACCCAGATCGTGAAGCCAGAAAGCGAACAGGAACAGTTCTTTAGCGGGGCCTTTCCAATAATACTCGTGTGCTATCATTCGATTACTTCACGGAGTTTCTTGCAGCAGGTCGTGGAATGTGGGAAGTCTAGCGGTACATTTGAGCTAAGAGGGCTGGCGCGGAGATCGCGCGTAACTATAAAAGACATGATTGACGAAATCGATCATGTACTGGTGTGTCATTGTTTCACAGTCGAGGAACAGGACTTCATCATTAAATACGGCCATAAAGGGCAAGATGAAACGTGGAAGGGGGAAATGTGTCCATGATGTTCTTTGAATACAGATGGCGCTTATTCAAGCTAAACTATTGAGCTTTGCATAAGTAATGGAAAAGATTATCTGGCCCACGGTAGTTTAGACGCGTAGATGCATGACCAGAGAAGTTTCTGCGATCCTCGGATTTTACGCTCGGCAGTGCGTAGCAACTTGCCA
>JAAXXJ010000236.1 GCA_013334545.1 Nitrospirota bacterium
ACCATCGTTGAATCCAGGAGCGAGTGCATTCCCGGCAGCTTGCTGCCGGGTTAGCGAGCGATTAGAATAACGGTAGTTCCTTGAGGATCGAAGCTCCACGCCTTTTGCGGTAGGGAGCTTAAATCCAGGAGCGAGTGCATTCCCGACAGCTTGCTGCCGGGCTAGCGAGCGATTAGCTGCAACACGCTGAGTGCCGGGTTATGCTGCGGTCGACGGGGAAGGGGAATGAGGCGGGCGGAAGGGCGGCACTGAAACGGGGGGGGCGGCGGGCCGGACATGCGATGACAATAACACGTACTCTTACGGCATTGCAGGGAGCGCAGCGACGAAGCAATCTTTTGTTTTGCGTCGAGATTGCCGCGCTCCACGTCGGTCGCTCGCAATGACACCGTTACGGAAATTCCTGCCCTGGTCCTAGGCGACCGGCACGGCCACAAAGTTCCGTGTCGCGCCGTCCCAGCGGTATCCTGCGATCTCCCTCACCTGCCGGTCCTGCACCGAGACCACCACATGAACCGCCTCCGGATGTTCCGGCTCGCCGAAGACCGTCAATACATCCTTGTCCATCTGGGAAAAATAAGCGCCGCAGTCGATGTGCGAGTGGTAGAAGCAGAGGATCTGTTCGCCTGCCGCTGCCGCGTCCGCGAAGATCCGCTCCATCTCCTTCCGGTCGATGTCATAGGCCTCGCGGCTTGTGCGCGGATGGTGCTCCGGGTCTTTCGCATGGAGCTCGTCCTGCCTATTCCTGCACGGGTGGACGCGCTGCGTTGCCGCGGCACCGGTCACAATGCCGCAGCACTCGGAGGGATACTCAGCGACGGCCTGCTTCGATATGGCGTTAATAGATTCAGCAGTCAGCATTACTTCCTCCGACATAAATAAACGGATCAAAAACCGGAACCGCGAGGGCGCGAAGGACGCGAAGAAAATCGGGAGCTTTGCGTATTGAAAAACATTACATGGTTTTTGACGTCCCTCGCGTTCTTCGCGTCTTCGCGGTGAGCTGTTCTTGAATTTGCTCCGATGTTATTACCAGAACTAGATCTCCCTGCTCAGATACCGATCCCCGCCGTCGGGGAACATTACGACAATAACGCCCCGCTTCAGCTTCTCAGCGACTTTCAGCGCCGCTGCAAGCGCTGCGCCCGATGATGTGCCAACGAACAGACCTTCCTCGCGCGCCAGCCGTTTCGTCATATCGAAGGCCGCGTCAGTGCCCACCGTGAGCCGCTCATCGGGAAAGTTCTTATCGAAGATGCCGGGCACGATGGCGCCTTCTTCGAGGTATTTCGTGCCCTCGATGCCGTGCATGGCGTCGTCGGGATGGACGGAGAGGATCCGGATGACGGGGTCGAACTTCCTGAGAGCACGACCTGTTCCCATGATCGTGCCGCCGGTGCCGACACAGGCGAAGAAATGGGTGACGCTGCCGCCGGTCTGCCTGATGACCTCGGGGCCGGTGGTGAGCTCATGGGCCTTCGGGTTCGAGGGGTTGTTGTACTGATCGGGCTGGAAATAGCGGTCCGGGTGCTCCTCGATGATCTCCTTCGCCAGTCTGATTGCGCCGTCAGCGCCTTCGAAGGGGCTGGAGAAGACCAGCTCCGCTCCGAACCCGGCGATGATCTTCTTCCGTTCTGTGCTGGCGTTCTTGGGGATCACGATCTTGACGCGGTAGCCTTTCACCGCGCCGATCATGGCGTAGGCGATGCCAGTGTTTCCCGACGAGGAATCCAGGATGACCCTGTCATGGGTCAGGAGCACTGAAGCCTCGGCGTCCTCGATCATGCGGACGGCGGCGCGGTCCTTGATTGAGCCGCCGGGATTACCGCGTTCGAGCTTGGCAAAGACACGGACATCCGGGTTGAGATGGGCGGCGAGCTTCCTGATCCGTACGAGCGGCGTATTGCCGATCAGGTCCAGGGCCGATGCGGCCGGCGCCTTGCGCCTCTCAGGTGACGATGGCTGCATACGTGAAAGGCATTATAGCAGGAAAAAAAAACAATCTCATCATCGTTGTTCACGCGGGAGCAGGGGCCGAAGCTTCCCTCAGCTTCGAAACGACGTCGGGCACGATCTCCAGAACATAATCGATCTCCTCGTCGGTGGTCAATGTCCCCAGGGAAAAACGGAGGGAACCGCGGCAGGCCTCGCAGGGAATACCCATGGCCAGGAGCACGTGGGAAGGCTTTCCCGAGCCCGAGGTGCACGCCGATCCCGACGAGACCGCCACTCCCCTGCGGTCCAGCTCGAGGATGCAGGCCTGGGCCTCGATGTTCTCGAAGGACAGGTTCACCGTATTGGGCAGCCTCTCGTCCGGATGGCCGTTGAGCGTTACGCCGGTGACCCGCTCCCGCAGGCCATGCTCCAGCCTGCCCCGGAGCGCCATCATCCGGCGGCTGTTCCTCTCCAGGGCCGGCCAGTTGAGCCGCACTGCCTCGCCCATGCCGGCGATCCCCGCAACGTTCTCGGTGCCGGCGCGAAGATTGCCTTCGTGCCGTCCGCCGTGGATCAGGGGATGGATCGTGACCCCCTCCCGGATGTAGAGCGCACCCACGCCCTTGGGGCCGTGGACCTTGTGCGCCGATATCGACAGTAGGTCCACGTGCAGATCGTCCACGGTGACGGGAAGCTTGCAGAAGCTCTGAACCGCGTCGGCATGAAAAAGGACGTTCCGCTCCTTCGTTATCGTTCCGATCTCCCGGAGGGGATTGATGGTCCCGGTCTCGTTATTGGCGTGCATGATCGACACCAGGATCGTGTCGGCCCTCAGCGCCTCCGCAACAGAGCCGGCAGCGACCCGGCCGGTCGAATCGGGTTTCACATAGGTCACTTCGTACCCGAGCGACCGTATCGATTTGCAGGTATTCAGCACCGCGGGATGCTCGACGGCAGACGTGACGATGTGGTTCCCTTTTCCGCGCCGGGCGGACACGGCCCCCTTGATGGCCAGGTTGATCGCCTCCGTTCCCGAACCGGTGAAGCAGATGCATTCCGCTTGCGATGCGCCGAGCACGCGGGCAATCGTCTCCCGGGAGAGGTCCAGCGCTTTCTTCGCCTCCCGGCCCCGTGAGTGGGCGGAAGAGGCATTGCCGTACTGATTCCGCAGATAGGGCAGCATGGCCTCCAGTGCCTCCGGAGCCACCCTCGTCGTAGCATTATTGTCCAGATAGACGTCCACGGCATCTCCCCCGACCCGGTCGATTGTCATTGAATATACCATAATACACGATCGATCGAGGAAGGTCGACAGGGACCGTCGCAGAGTATAGGAGTTTAGATGATTTATACATCAAGGGCATTGGCCAGGACGAAGACGGCGCGAGGCGTCCGTGTTCAGGAGGGTGCTTCATAGGTGGTAAACATTATAGCCCGCCCCAAGGTGCTGCCAAAGAGCAAAAAGGTTTATTGCAGCAGCATGTTAAGGAGAGGGGAAAGAGGGAGGAATTGCTCATAGCTGGCCGATCGCTTCCCGGCCATAGGGGGAGAGGGCGCGGAGCTCCCTGATGATCGGCGGCATCACTTTGATGACTGTGTCGATGTCGGCCTCGCTCGTGTAGCGGCTGAGAGAGAAGCGGATCGAGCCGTGGATGGCGGTGAAGGGAATGCCCATGGCCCTAAGCACGTGGCTCGGCTCGAGGGAGCCCGAGGTGCAGGCCGAACCCGATGAGGCGCAGATGCCGTGTTCGTTCAGCCGAAGAAGGATGGCCTCGCCCTCCACATACCGGAAACTCAGGTTGGTGGTGTTGGGCAGACGGGATGTGGGATCACCGTTGATCTGCGTGTCGGGGCAGTGAGCGAGCAGCGTCTGTTCCAGCCGGTCCCGAAGCCGGGAGACTCGGTCCTCTTCTTCGCGCAGGTGGGCCCGTGCGATCTCGCAGGCCTTGCCGAGCCCGATGATGGACGCCACATTCTCGGTACCCGCCCGTCGTCCGTGCTCCTGGTGCCCGCCGATGATATAGGGAGAGAATCGCGTACCCCTCCGAACATAGAGGACGCCGACTCCTTTGACCGCATGAAGCTTGTGACCGGAGAGGGAGAGCATGTCCACTGGCAGTTCCTTCACGTTCAGGGGGAGCTTGCCAACGGCCTGGACGGCGTCGATGTGGAACAGGACCTTCCGTTCTCGCAGGACCTGCCCGAGTTCCGCGACAGGAAAGATGACACCGGTCTCGTTGTTCGCGTACATGACGGAGACCACGGCCGTCTCATCGTCCACGGTCTTCCGGAAGGCGTCCCGGTCGAGCCGCCCGAGATGGTCCACGGGGAGGTATGTCACGCGATGGCCCTTCCGGGCGAGGTGACGGCAGAAGCTCAGGACCGCGGGGTGCTCCACACGGGTGGTGACAATGTGCCGCTTGCCGGGCTGCAGTTCCACTGCGCTCATGATCGCCGTGTTGTCGCTCTCGGTCCCGCAGCTCGTGAAGATGATCTCCTCGGGGTCCGCGCCGATGAGGGCAGCGACCTTTGCTCGCGCCTCTTCGACCTGCCGGTGGAGTTGGCCGCCGAAGGTGTGCATGCTCGACGGGTTCCCGTAGAGGTCCTTGAAATAGGGGAGCATGACGTCAAGGACTTCCGGCGCCACGGCCGTGGTCGCGTTATTGTCCAGGTAGACCGGTTTCATCCCGCCTCCACGGTGATCTTCTCATCCACCAGCTCGCGCAGTTTCTCCTCGATGTTCTGGAGCGTAACGCCGCCCATGGGGCACTCGACGCACATCTTTCGCAAGGCGATGATGACCCGGTGGCCGTCGATGTCGATCAGCTCCAGGTCCCCGCCATCCGCCTGCAGCAGGGGCCGTACCTCTTTTTCCAGGACATCCTGGATGAGGGCGATCTTCTGGAGCGCGGTGAGCTTTTTCCTCTCGCGAGGAAGCTCCGGCGGCTTGACCGACCAGATCTCCCTGAGCAGTTCCTCGATCCGGGGAAGGCACGAGCCGCAACCGCCGCCCGCCTTGGTATAATCCGTCACCTCCGCGACCGTGGTCAGGCGGTTCTCCAGGACGACCTTCCGGATCTTCTCTTCCGTGACCTCGAAGCACCGGCAGACCATGCCCTCCTTCGTAACTGACGGCGCCTTGAGCCCCCGGTAGTTCGCAACGGCCGCCTCGAGGGCCTTG
>JAAXXJ010000533.1 GCA_013334545.1 Nitrospirota bacterium
CCGAAGAGGACCTCATCGCACAGCTCCGCGCCATGCTCACCTCGCTGTAGGACCCTCGACCCCCGTCACGAAGCTTTCCGCAACAGGGTACGATGCTCGTGCACCGATTGTCCGCCCCCGCTGCCCTGCCTAGCAGGGAAACCTCTTTCAGAACGGCTTCGCTGAAGCATGGCGGCCGGAAAGCGATATGGTTATGGGCAAAGGCGTCTGACGTGAGGGGCGAGGAATGCACGTCGGACAAAGCGTAAAGGTTCAGCGACTCGGCATGAGGGCGAAAGGCGAGGTTGCCGGAGGATCACTGCTGAGCGATCTCGTTGTGGATATACAGCCTGAGGAATTCCTGGTCCCGCGGGGCGATGCGCGTGAACTTGACCTCCATGCCGGGTTCGCCGATGTTCCCTTCATGAAGCCGGTGTCTGTAAAGGACGACGGCATCGGCTGCAATGGTCCTCCCCTTCACGGAGATATGAACGGCGAGGCGGGTGTTCGGGGGATGGTTTCAATGTGCGGATATACATACCGTCTTCGTGAAGCCCGCACGCAGGCACCGGATCTCGGTCCCCTGGTCCCTGTTCGCCGCAAGGGCGATGACAGGGATATCAGCGGTGCGCGGCTCCTGCTGGATGCGTGCCAGCAGGTCAAGGTCGCTTATTCCCGGAAGATCCAGCCCAGCGATGATGAGAGCCGGGGGTTCGGAAGCGATCATATCGAGGGCATCCTCGGCATGGGAAGCCGAACAGACGCGGTATTCGAACCTCTGCAGAGCTTGGCGTGGAACGCTCGCCGATGGGCATCATCATCCACCACCATCAGAAGGCATCTTTCGCTTTTCGGTGCATTCCCGTGGCTTGCGTTCATGCCCGTTGCCATCGTCCTCAGCACGTTCACGGAGTGAAGCTCTCTGCAGCAAACTGCCGGGAGACTTCGATCCTCAAGGCAGCATCGGAATCCTCATCGCTCGCTGCTTGGTCAATAGGGCCACCATACCATAGCAGGGGAAGGAAAGGAAGTCCTCCGAAAGGGTATTTTGAGGGGAACGGTACCCCGGTACAGGCGGTCCCATTGAAGGCATGCAAGGCTCTCCAACGATGCCGAATTCGCTCGTCAACGCCGCAGAAGGCTGCAGGGTCCCCGGGGAGGCGCGTGGATCAGACAGCAGAGAACAGAGGATGCGCATCAGCTGCAACATCGTTCGCGAACCCCGTACGCCCTTCGAAAAAAACCCGATGATTTCATTTGCCTCCCCGGCAGGTTTACGGTAATATACGCGTTCGCCGCAATGCGGCATCACGCCATGCTCCAGGTCACGAACATAGAAAAATCCTATGGCAAGCAGCTTCTCTTCGACGGCGTCGGCTTTACGATCAATCCGCGCGAGCGCGTCGGCCTTGTCGGCAGGAACGGCCACGGCAAGTCGACGCTCTTCCGCATGATCCTCGGCGAAGAGCACCAGGACGCCGGTACGATCACCGTGCCCTCGGGCTACACCATCGGCCATCTGTCCCAGCACATCCATTTCAGCGAGGATACGGTCCACGGGGAGGCATGCCAGGCCCTGCCCGCAAACGAGGACCATATCGACGAGTCCTACAAGGCAGAGGCCATCCTGCACGGCCTCGGCTTCACGAACGACGATTTCGACCGCCACCCCTC
>JAAXXJ010000534.1 GCA_013334545.1 Nitrospirota bacterium
ATAGGCGTTCTTGGCGTCCAGGATCACGTCCTGGCGGGTCAGCTTGGAGGACACTTCCGCCCGGTCCAGGCCCAGCTCCGTGAGCTTGTACTCGTTGATCAGGCCGAAGCCCGTGAAGATCGGCTGAGTGAAGGTGGTCGTGAAGGTGTACTGGTCCTCCGGAGACGTCACGATGTCCTTGCCCGACAGCAGGCTGGGAGAGGTCCTTGGCTCGTTGCGGTGGATGTAGTTGTAGCTTGAGCCTAAGGTCGGGAGAAACTTGGTCATGCTTGAATGGCGCACGGCCTCGGCCGCGTTGATCTCCTCCTGGGAGCGTTTGATCCCCAGGTTGGCTTTGAGCGCCAGCTCGACCGTGTCGACCAGCGCGAGGGCTTCCCCGGAGGTCTGTGCGGGAACGGGTGCCGGGAGCAGAAACAATAGTGCGGCGGCGATGCAGCCGAGCGCGGTGGAACGATGAATGCGTGGCATGGCAACCTTTCGTGAACCTGTGCGTTTGGGAATTGACCCGCCCCTCTGAACCTGCTAAAAATGCACCGAGTCCAAGGAGGGCCGACCCCGGTTTTTCTTGCTCAAAGCCTCCACATCCCATTAAGCAAGGCTTCTTCCAAGGGTGGAGGCTTTTTTATACCCAAAAAGGGACGGAGGGGTCAAGCGTCCGAGCGTTTCGGTGAACCGAACTCAGGAGCATACGCCATGAAACTGGAGCTGATCGACATGCTGTGTCGGAAGTCGTTTCAATACAGCAAGGACCCGGTGTTCAAGCTGGTGTCCGGCCGAATGAGCCATTTCTATGTCAACTGCAAACCGACCACGCTGAGCCCGCGGGGGATGGTTCTCGTCGGTCATCTGCTCTTCGACCATCTTCGCAGCGCCGATATAACGGCCGTCGGCGGGCTCACCTTCGGCGCCGATCCGGTGGCCTTCGCGGCGGCGTTTGCCTCCGAGCTCAACGGCCGGCCGATCAAAGCCTTCTCCATCCGCAAGACTCAAAAAGACCACGGCATCATACGCTGGGTCGAGGGGGACGTCCAGAAGAACGAGCGGGTGGCCATCGTTGACGATGTGGCCACCACCGGCGGTTCCACCATTACTGCCATCGAGCGTGCGCGGGCGGAGGGGCTCGACGTGGTCACGGCCGTGGTGCTGGTCGACCGTCAGGAGGGTGGTTTGGACAACATCCGCCAGCATGTGAGCGATGTCAGCGGGATCGTGACGCGTGATGAGCTCCTGGCGCGCTGGAAAGAGACCCGGGAGGCTTCGTAAAAGGCCTAATTTCAGCGGTGCGCTTCGTCTCGCCGTCGCTGCGGCGCACGGACCGAACGCCTCGCTCCGCGAGACTCGTGCGCCTTGACCTTTGGTCTTTTACAACGCCGCCGAACGTATTTTAATCGATGATGTAGGTTGCGCAGGCGTCTTCGGATTCCCAGGCGTTCACCCGGCTGACGCGGATGCCGGGGGTGCTGATGGCTTTGCGGAGTTCTTCGGCGACATAGGTGGCGATGCGTTCGGAGGAGGGTTGGCGCCCGGAGAACATCTCAAGTTCGTTCAGGAACTGGTGGTCCAGCCGACCGATGATCTCCCGCAGGCGGGCCTTGATCACGCCGAAGTCCATGAGCACCCCGGCTTCATCCAGCCGGTCCCCTGCGAGAT
>JAAXXJ010000237.1 GCA_013334545.1 Nitrospirota bacterium
TGCGCCTGGCTGTCGAGGTCCTAGTTCAATTATGATGCTGCTCCGGATGCCTGTCAAACGGGCTATGAACTTCGGTCCTCCTGGCATTACTCTCCCGTCGTTAATTCGTCAATCGACGTCCCTGCAATACCCCCGTCGGCCCGTGATATTCCGCTTGACTCGGAATCTGGTCAGGCATAGCATTGACCCAGAGGGACATCTGAGGATCAGGCCCTTGCGGTTTTCCTTTTCTCTGTTTCCAGCAGCGTTCCTAAGAAGGAGAAACAATGAAGATAGCCATTGCCGGACTTGCGAATTCAGGAAAGACAACAATCTTCAATGCCCTGACGGGCCTGAACCTGGAGACGACGATCTATCCGACCGTGACCGCGGAACCTCACCATGGCGTCGTGAAGGTGCCGGACAGGAGGATCGACCGGCTCTCGGAGATCTACCAGCCGAAGAAGACCACCTACGCGACGGTCGAGTATGTCGATTACATCGGACTGACCAAGGGCGACATGGAGCAGAACCGGAAGGTCTTCGACCTGGTGAAGGACGCAGACGCCATTGTCCATGTGGTGCGGGGCTTTCCGGAGGAAGCAGTGTCCCACCCGCTCGGGAGCGTTGATCCGCTCCGGGACGCGGAGACGATCGAGATGGAGATGGTCTTCGGCGATCTTGAGCTGGTCGGGAAACGCCTGGAGCGCATGGAGCTGGGCCAGAAGAGGGGAAAGAAGCCTGATGAGAGCGAGCACAGGCTCTTATTGAAATGCAAGGAGCTCCTGGAATCCGAGAAGCCGCTGCGGGACGCGGATTTTTCCGAGGATGACCGGAAGGCCATGCGCCACCTGCAGTTCATGTCCATCAAGCCCGAGGTCGTCGTGCTGAACGTCGCTGAACAGGACGTGAATGCAGCAGCAACGAAAAAGACGGTCTCCGACCTTCAGGCATTGTTCAAGGGGCGGCAGGTGAAGGTGCTCAGCATGTGCGGGAAGATCGAGATGGAGATCGCCCAGCTTTCTCCCGGAGATGCAAAGGCCTTTCTGGACGACCTCGGCATCCAGGAGCCGGCGCTGAACAAGCTCATCCGTGTTTCCTATGACCTGCTCGGCCTGATCTCTTTTCTGACCTACGGCGAGGACGAGGTGAGGGCCTGGACCATCGAAAAGGGCATGAACGCGCAGCAGGCGGCAGGCAGGATCCATTCGGACATCGAGCGGGGCTTTATCCGGGCAGAGATCGTTTCCTATGATGATTTCATCGCCGGCGGCGGCAGCATCCATGCCGCGCGGGAGAAAGGGCACTTCAAGCTCGAGGGAAAGACCTATGAAGTGAAGGACGGGGACATGATCAATTTCCGGTTCAATGTGTAAGACCGGGAACCGTTCAGGGTCAGGGGTGCCCTTCTGAGGAGGACCGACAGCGCGAGCCACCCATCCCCGGTCAAAGCCCGGGATCAGCATCGCAGGGATTGGGTCACCGTTCTTTGGGCACGCAAGAAAGGTGACAAAAAGGCAGATCTTCGCAGATGGTCACGATGCATGGTTTTTTTTAGGCAGCTCAGCGCAACGCAGTGCTAAGCATGTGGGGTTTGTTCAGTCCTTCGGAGACCTTTGGCGTGTCACAGCACCCCACCCTCGCCCGAAAAGACGGGCTCGGCCGTGTCTGCTTGGGGCATTCGTCTATATAAAGGTCCGCGATCGTACCATGCATGACGCACAGTCGTCGCGACCGAGCCGCCCGGCGCAGGGGGTAAGGCAAAACGAGAGGCAGCATTTCGTCAGTCCGCTCCAGGGACGTGCGGGATTTAGGGTAACCCCCATGCGAAAATCCAGGCAGGCGACCGGGTCCGAGGGCTAAACAGTATTCGTTCATCCTTCCTCATTTGACATCTTCCTCTCTCCCTGCTAGGCTTTGTTCAAAGGCTGCTTCCGGACGCGGTAAGGTCTTACCTCGGTGTTGACCTATCGATACGCGCCCCTGTTCCTGAGATCCCATACGATCCCCGAGAGAAGGGCATAAAGCCGGACAAGGGATAGACTCTTTCCAGGGGTATAGACCCTCAAGGGTGATGATCAGAATACTGAAGAGGTGCATATGCCAAGCTTTGAATATGTGTGCAAGGACTGCGGCAAGGAATTTCTCATTTTTCTCTCCCTGAAGGAGTACGAAGCGAAGCCGAAGATCATCTGCCCCCACTGCAGCAGCGATCATGTGGAGCGGAAGTTCTCGGCTTTTTCCGCCAAGACGAGCCGGAAATCATAGGCTCACGGCGCTTGCGTGAGATGAACCTTTATTACCATGTCTCGCTTCCTGACCTCCGCCGTACATCCCGCCGCATTCGGCGTCTTCCCTCACAGGCTCCCGCACGTTCAACGTGATATACTGAATAGCATCACACCATGATGACGACGGATCATTGCCGGATCCGTTATCGAAAGGAGGTCATATGGTCGTCATTACCGGCGCCACCGGGCAGTTGGGGCGTTTGGTCATCGCGGCACTACTGAAAAAAGTGCCTCCCTCAAGCATCGTCGCTGCCGTGCGAAACGGCGAGAAAGCCACGGACATTGCGGCGCTGGGCGCTCAGGTGCGGATCGCCGATTACGACATGCCTCAGACCTGGGACAATGCGCTGAAAGGCGCGGACAGGGTGCTGCTCATCTCCTCCAGCGCGGTGGGGCGGCGGGCGAGGCAACATCGTTCGGTCATCGACGCGGCTAGGCGAGCCGGCGTGAAGCTCCTGGCATACACCAGCGTCCTGCACTGCGATGCGTCGCCGCTGGGTCTTGCCGCCGAACATAACGAGACCGAGGCAATGATCCGCGCATCGGGCATTCCTTGTACGCTGCTGCGCAATGGCTGGTACACCGAGAACTATACGGCAGGCATACCCAATGCGCTGGCCCATGGCGCCGTGTACGGATGTGCAGGCAGCGGCCGCATTGCCTCGGCCTCACGGGCCGACTACGCGGAAGCAGCGGCCGCCGTGCTGATCGCGGAAGACCCGGCAGGGCGCGTCTATGAACTGGCCGGCGATACTTCCTACACACTGGCTGACCTGGCTGCCGAGATCTCGCGCCAGTCGGGCAGGAACACCGGCTATGTGGACCTGACGGAAGCCGAATTCAAGGCCCTCCTCGTGAAAGCGGGATTGCCGGAAGCATATGCGTCGCTGATCGCAGATTCCGATGCCGGCGCTTCCCAGGGCGCGCTGTTCGACGACAGCCATCAGCTGAGCAAGCTCATCGGCAGACCGACGACGCCTCTGTCAGCGTCGGTTGCGGCGGCATGGAAAAACAAGAAGTAGGAAGTATGAATAATAAACGGGCTCCAAAAACATCTTGGGGCAAGATCTATCGTTCTGGGGTTGGTCCTCGTACCAGATGAGCAAGGACTTCGTCCGAAGCAATGGTGGAAGTCCCATGCGAAAACCCAGGAGCGAGCGCATCCGCGCGGCGCGGGGGTAAGGCAAAACGAGAGGCAGTATTTCGTCAGTTCGCTCCGGGAACGTGCGGGGTTGGGGTAACCCCCGTGCGGATATCCTGCTCAAGCACCCGCTCAGTCGGGAGAAGACACCCCAAAGAAACACGAACATGCGGGGGATCCCCAGAGGGGCGCGGCAAGCCTATGGACATGCCTGTGGACAAGGAGCGTCTGCGACAGGACGTGCATATGCTGACGGATATCGATCCGCCCCGCAACGCCCGCAATGTCGCCTCGCTCGACAGATGCGCCTCAACGATCCTTGATGCATTCAAGACAACGCGCGGCCGCATCGACGTCCAGAGGTTCACGCAGGACGGCAAGGAATACAAGAACGTGATCTGTTCCTTGGGGCCGGAAGCAGGTGAACGGATCGTTGTGGGAGCCCATTATGACGTCCAGGGTGACCAGCCGGGCGCGGATGACAATGCCAGCGGCGTGGCCGGACTCCTTGAGCTCGGCCGGCTGGTCAGCCCCCGGCAGGGGGAACTCGATTGCCGGATCGATCTTGCGGCCTACACGCTGGAGGAAGGGCAGTATGTGAGGCATCCCATTGCCCGGCATTTCGGCAGCTACCTCCACGCCCGATCGCTCTCCCGGGAAGGGGCATCGGTGCGGTGCATGATCTGCCTCGAGATGATCGGATATTTCACCGACCGTCCTCATTCCCAGAGGTATCCCGTGCCTTTCATGCACCGGTTCTATCCTGACCAGGGGAATTTCATTGCCGTCATCGGCAAATGGGGGCAGGGGCGCCTCGTGAAGAGGGTGCACAAGGCAATGGCCGACGGATCGCGCGTGCCGGTCCGATCCCTGACAACGACGCCCCTTCTTCCAGGCGTCAGTTTTTCCGACCACGAGAGCTTCTGGAAATTCGGTTATCCTGCCGTCATGATCACCGACAGCGCCTTCTACCGGAACAGGAACTACCACCGGACGAGCGACAGGGCGGATACGCTGGATTACGACACGATGGCGGAAGTGGTCAAAGGGCTCTACTGGACCGTTCTCCAGCTGGGATCATCCGGCACGGCAGGGCGGAGCCAGGAACCTGAAATGATCTGAGACCATGATAGAATGGAGGGGCCATGAAGAACGAGAAGGGCGAACGCCATCAAAAGGAGGAGTCAATGATGAAAAGAACGTCTGTTTGTGCCGTTGTCCTTTCGGTCCTGCTGCCTGCCGCGGTTTTCGCCGCCGAAGGTATCCGTCCGGGACTGTGGGAGATCACCTCGACCATGGATGTGCCGGGGATGCCGATGAAAATGCCTCCGACCACGGTCAAGCACTGCTACCGGTTGGATGACGTCAAGGACCAGAAGAAGGTGATAAGCAGGGACAAGGACTGCGCCGTCACCGACCTCAAGAGCTCCGGCAACAAGGTGGCCTGGAAGATGAAATGCACGGGCAAGAATCCAGGCACCTTCAGCGGCGAAACGGTGTTCTCCGGGGATTCCTACGAGTCTACCATGAAGATGGAGCCCGAGGGAGGCAAGGGAAGTTCCATGAACATGAAGGTGACGGGGAAGCGCGTGGGGAACTGTCCGTAAGAGCTGTCCGGTCGTCCAGAGGACGGGGTCCGGCCAGGATCTGCAGGTATGAAGATCACACCACC
>JAAXXJ010000238.1 GCA_013334545.1 Nitrospirota bacterium
ATCATACGGGAGATGCTCTTTGAACGAAAGAACCTGATCGATATTCTTACGCTGAAACCTGAACGGCTACGATTCGTTCCAGATGAGCCCATCCAGGGGGCGCTATTTTAACCGGACAGCAATGGAAACGATGCATCAGCAAGAAAGAGCCGCACGAAACACGCACGCCATGCTCACCCTTACCCCCTTTGCCATAAAGAACATCAAGCGGAAGCCCATTCGGACCGGCATCCTTATGTTCGCCATCGCGCTCCTGGCCTCTGCCCTGGTCTTCTCTCTGTCTTTTGTCCAGCGTGTGAATGGCAGCATCAAAAAAAGCTCCGAGCGGCTCGGCGCAGACGTGCTGGTCGTGCCCACGAATGCGCGGGGCGCGGCCGAGGAGATCCTGCTCGAGAACCGGATCAAGACCTTCTATATGAAGCGGAGCATCCTCGATCGTGTGCGGGCCCTGCCGGGGGTGGACAAGGCCACGGAGCAGGTCTATCTCGTCACGGTGGCGGGCGTGTGCTGCTCGGTCCCGGAGTCCATGGTGATCGCGTTCAATCAGGATACGGACTTCATCATCAAGCCCTGGCTGGCGGAGAAGCTTCAGCGCAGGCTCGGCAAGGGAGAAGCGGTCGCTGGCGACGAATCGGCGTTCAACATCCGGCTGGGGCTCGTCGAGATGGACAGCATGCTGTTCGGGAACGTGTTTAGGCTCGTTGGCTCACTGGAAAGGACTGGTACGGGATTCGACAGGGCGGTGTTCATCGGGATGGAGAACATGCTGGCGATCGTCGCAAGCGGCAAGGTGAAGAACTTGCAGCCTGATGATATCTCAGTGATCCTGGTCAAGGTAAAGCCCGGTGTTGACCCGGCAACGGTCGCTGCGGAAGTTGAGGACAATATCATCGAGGCCGACGCCATGGCGCGCAAGGACATCGGCAAGAACATCATTACAGCACTCAAGGACATGAGCCGGATCTTCACCATGACCATTGTCCTGGCCGCGGTCATGGCCTTCTTCCTGGTCTGGGCCATCTTCACGGCCATCGCGAACGAGCGGGCCAAGGAAGTGGGCATCATGCGCGCCCTGGGCGCGAAGGAACGGCACATCTTCCGGATCTTCCTGGTCGAGGTGCTCGTCATCGGGATCGCGGGGAGCATCGTCGGCATCGCTGCCGGCACCGGCCTGTCCGCGCTCTTCGCGAAGACATTCTCCATCGTCAAGCATCTCTCCACCGACCTTTCCGCCATGGAACGGGTCGTGATCTCGGCAATGAGCTTCCTGGGCGGGACCGCCATCTGCGTGTTCGGCGCACTGGGGCCGATCCAGCGGCTCAAGAAGATGGAGCCCCTGATGGTGATCAAAACGGAGTAGGCATGAGCCAGATCGTGATCGACAAGGTAGTGAAGGAGTACCCGGTGGGAAGAGACACGATCGTCGCGGTGAAGAACGCATCCCTGACCATCGAGAAGGGATCGTTTGTCTCCATCGTTGGCCATTCGGGCTCGGGCAAGACGACACTCCTGTCGCTCGTCGGCGGGATGGTCTCTCCCACAGCGGGCCGGGTTCTGTTCAACGGCGAGGACCTCTATACCTGGAACAGCGACCGGCTTTCTGAGTACCGGTGCGAGCAGGTCGGTTTCATGTTCCAGTCCGCGAGCCTGCTGCCCATCCTGACGGCGAAAGAGAACCTCATGCTGCCGGTCGCGTTCAGGACCCGGGAGTCGCCGGACAACAGCCATGAACAGCGGGCGGACGAGCTCCTCCATGCAGTAGGGCTGAGCGACAAGATCAATACCTATCCCTCCCAGCTCTCAGGGGGCCAGCAGCGCCGCGTGGCCATCGCCCGGGCGTTCATGAACGGCCCTGAGCTCATTCTCGCCGACGAACCGACAGGCGACCTTGACGAGGAGACGGAGAACGACATGATGCAGTTCTTTCTCCGGATGAACAAAGAGCACGGCACCACCTTTATCATGGTCACCCATAATTCCGACCTTGCCCGCCAAACGCAGCAGCACTTACGGATGGACCGCGGCGTTATCTCCGCAGTCTAAGCTCCCCTCCCTTTCCTGATTCTCGCATCAGATGCCGCGCACATAACCGAAACGGCGAGGCCAGCTCATGCATAATCCTAAAGTAGTCCAATCATGCCTTCCTAAAACCTTCCGCACGACCACTTTTGAAACAAAAAAAACTTGACTTAATTCCGCTCTACAGGTAATGTGCTAACCGTCGCAGTCGCTCGTTACGTTACCCTGTCCTGTTCATTATCAATCGTTCACTGTACTGAGAAATAGCCTCTGGCCGGCACTATCGGGGCTGAGCTTCGATGCACTATCACCGAGAAGTAAGGAGGTGAGCCCCTGCATTTGTTCATGAGCTGGCCGCTGCCGTGCACCAAGTGGTCATGCCTCACCGGATCCCATTTTGCATTACCCAGCCACCGTATTGAGAAAAGGAGGACCATTATCATGAAGGACGATCTTAAGTACGAGGTTAATACTGAACAGGATGTCCTCTGGTCTGTCGGAGAAGAGCAGGAAAAATACACGCTCATCCTCGGGCAGGCAATCGAGCGCTATATGGAGGAACTGAGGACCCTGGAGCGACGCATCGCGGGCGACCCGGCGGATGAGGAGGCCATTCTGCGGGACGTCGTGACCTTGAACGATACGGTCCTGAAGGTCTGCGCGCAGTTCGAGGCTGAGGTCAAGGATGAGAACGTGATAAAGGCCACCCGGTCCTATTTCCGCAAGAGGACCCACCCCCTCCTTTCAAAAAGCTATGCCATCAACCGGATCCGGACCTGGCCGCAGGGCTACCAGGGAGACTACAAGACGCTGGAAACCGCATATCGGAACACGCCCATGTCCGACGGCATTGGATACTATCTGGACAAATATATCCTGGACTGGCCGCTCGCCCACGGCCTGCGAGGAAGGCTTGAAAAGCTGACCGAGCTTCTCCAGGCCGAGTTTACCGCAAGGCAGGACCTGAAGGTGCTGGATATCGCCTGCGGCTCGTGCCGTGAGGTCTCGATGCTGGTCCCGGATATCAAGCGATCGAAGGCGAGGTTCACCTGCATCGACCTCGACGGCGACGCCCTGGATTTCGCCGTGAAACGGTTCGCGCCTGCGGACCTGGCTCCTGAGCAGATAACGGTGACCAAGTACAACGCACTCCGGATGTTCGACCACGACATCGCTCAAGCCGAGTTCGGTCCCCAGGACGTGATCTACAGTGTGGGATATTTCGATTACCTCCCCGATGATTTTCTCGTGAAGCTGCTGCGGTCCCTCTACCAGCTGCTGAACAAGGGCGGGAAGCTCATTGCCGCGTTCAAGGATGCGGACCGCTACCGTGCCCAGGAGTACCACTGGATCGCGGATTGGGACGGGTTCCTGCAGCGGACCGTGAAGGACTTCGAGAGGATCCTTGGCGAGGCGGGAATACCGGTGGACAAGATGACCATGACCCGCGACAGATCCGGCACGATCGTGTTCTACTCATCGACCAAGTAATACGGCGAACGGGAAAGATGGCGCGCAGGAAGCCGCCCATCTGAACTAAAGCTGTGGGAATTCCTGTTCACTCTCATAACGGCCTTTGACACTGATCTGATCGGATACAAGTCGGATAACGGCGGATTTTTCCTTTGCCGATAGTTCACCCCGCGGGTGTATTGAGGCGCGAGCATATTCCCCGCAGCCTGCTGCAGGGATCTTCAATGGATTACTCTGGGTCTTATCCGTTTTGATCATCGTCCTCATCCGCTTCCGGCCTGTCTCAATGCTTTTTCTCGGTTCACCCGGCTTCATCGCCGACGTATCGTTCCGCAAAACCGGGAGGTTTGTTGGACCAGAAGCAGCTGCGCGATAACACGGCCATTGTCACGGGCGGGTCACGGGGCATAGGACGCGCCATTGTGCTTGCCCTGAGCGGGCAGGGCGCTGACTGCGCCTTCACCTATACGGCTCACCAGGAAGCCGCCGAAGCCCTGGCGGACGAGATCCGTGCTTTGGGACAACGGGCTTTGCCAATACGGCTCGATGTCCGGGACTTCGAAGGCGCGAAAACCATGATCGAGCAGGTCAAAGGCGAGTTCGGCAGGCTCGACATCCTCGTCAATAACGCCGGGATCACCCGCGATCGGTCGCTCATGGGCATGAGCAGGGAGGATTGGGCCGACGTTATCGATACCGACCTTACCGGTGTGTTCAATACGACCCGCGCGTGCATCATCACCTTTCTGAAACAGAAACGAGGGAACGTGGTGAATGTCTCCTCGGTCAGCGGCATCCGGCCCATGGCGGGCCAGGTGAACTATGCCGCGGCCAAGGCGGGTATCATCGGATTCACGAAGTCGCTGGCACAAGAGGTGGCGCCGTACAACGTCCGCGTGAATGCGGTCGCTCCCGGCTTCATCGAAACTGACATGACATCGCTGCTGGGCGAAAAATTCCGGGATAAGGCCCTCCAGCAGATCCCGCTTGGGCGGTTCGGTACTGCCGGCGAAGTTGCGCAGGCGGTGCTCTTTTTAGTGAGCGAAGCGTCGCACTATATTACCGGGCAGGTCTTACAGATAGACGGCGGCCTGGGAATGTAAGGGGACATGAAAAAAAAAGTCGTTATAACCGGTGTCGGGGTCCTTTCCCCCATCGGGATCGGCAGAGATGCATATTGGCAGGCACTAGCACACGGTGAGAAGGGCTTCCGGCCCATAACGCTTTTTAACGCGGCTCCATACGCGGTGAGGCTTGCGGGCGAGATCGCCGGCTTCGATCCGGTGGAATATCTCGGGAAAAAAGGGCTTCGGGATCTTGACCGGAGCGCGCGTCTTGCCTGTTCCGCAGCGAAGCTCGCCCTGGACGACAGCAGACTGGCGATCACCAACGTCAACACCGGCGCGATCGGCGTATCGCTTGGTTCGACCTTCGGAAGCCTCCACAGCATTTCCCAGTTCGACCGCTCAGGCCTTATTGACGGTCCAAGGCTCGTAAACCCATCCCATTTCCCGAACACGGTCATCAACGCTCCGGCAAGTCAGGTCTCGATCCGTTTCAACATCAAGGGTTTCAATACCAC
>JAAXXJ010000239.1 GCA_013334545.1 Nitrospirota bacterium
CCGCCTCGCCGGCTTCGAGCCCGCCGACCCGGCGATGATCGTCGGCTCGATCGGCCGTCTCGCCCCCCAGAAGGGCTACGACATCCTCCTCGAGGCCGCCCCCGAGCTGATCCGTCGCGGCGTGAGGATCGTCGTCCTCGGGTCCGGCGAGCCGGCGCTCGAGGGTTCGATGCGCCTCCTCGAGGCGCACTATCCGCGCCGGTTCAAGGGGTTCGTCGGCTACGACGACGCCCTTTCGCACAAGATCCAGGCCGGAAGCGACGTCCTCGCCGTCCCCTCACGCTACGAGCCGTGTGGCCTGACGCAGATGTACGCGCTCGCCTACGGCACCGTCCCCGTCGTCCGCAGGACCGGGGGGCTCGCCGACACGGTCGACGACTACCATCCCCGGGCCGGGAAGGGCACGGGCTTCCTGTTCGACGAGTACACTGCCGGCGCGCTCGTCGCCTGCGTCAAGCGGGCACTCAAAGTGTACCACGATCCGAATCGATGGAAGTCGATCCTGAAGGCCGGGATGCAGGTCGATTTTTCCTGGCGAAATTCAGCAAAGGAATATGTGAAGGTGTACCATAAAGCATTACACAAGTAATCAGGAGACAAGAGCCAGAATACAGGAGCAAATCGATCAGCTGCCCTCCTGAGTCCTGAATACTGTGTCCTGATCATCAAACCATGGACCCCGTCGAACGTACAGAGCTCAGCATCCTGAGCGAGATCGGCCGGATCTCGAACTCCTCCGACGATCTGCCGCGCAAGCTCCAGCGCACCATCGAGGCGGTGATGCACGGTATGGGCAGGGACGGCGCGTCGGTCTTCTTGGTGGACCGCTCCGGCAGGAACGTGATCCTCATGGCGGCGATCGGGCTGAACCAGGAGTCCGTGGGCAGGCTCATCTTTCCTTTGGGCAGGGGCATCGCCGGCTGGGTGGCCGAACAGAAGGTGCCGCTCGCACTTGCGGACCCCTACTCCGACCCCCGCTTCCAGTATGTTCCTGAAAGCGGCATCGAGCGCTTCAAATCCCTTGCCGCTGCGCCCATCATGGACGAAGACCGCTGCCTTGGCGTCCTCTTCGTGCTGTCCGCGGAGACCTGGAGCGCCACGTCCGCCGAGGTGACGCTCCTGACGACCACGGCGAACCAGCTGAGCGGTATCATCCGCAGCACCCGGCTCTTCCAGAACATCCAGGAGCGTCTGGCCCACCTCAGCACCATTCATGAGATCAGCATGGCGCTCAGCTCGACCCTTGACCTGAAGCAGCTCCTGGCGCTCATTGCCCGGAACAGTACGCAGGCGCTGCACGCCCAGGGATGCGCCATCCGTCTCAGGGACCTGACGGGGGACCAGTTCGGCGGCCAGGCCGTCAGCGGAGAGCTGATCGACGACCGCGTCCGGGACCTCGATGCCCGGCTGGCAGAACGGGTGCTTGACAGGACCCTACGGGACAGGCGCCCCCTCCTGATTGCCGACACCTACCAGGACCCCGGATTCCAGGACCTCGCCGGCCTGCCCCCGACCTCGCTCATCAGCGTGCCGCTCCTCTTCCAAGACCGGGTCACCGGCATCATCACGCTCTATAGCCCACGGGAGGGCTTTCGTCCCTTCAACGAGGACGATCTCCAGCTCCTCGCCACTATCGCCGGCGCCGCCGCCGTGGCCATCGAGAACGCCGCCATGTTCGAGCGCGTCGATCACCTGGCGAATGAGGCCCGGAACCGCGCGCAGGAGTTCTCCATCCTCTACGACGTCGGCACGGCCATGGGCTCCACCCTGAACCTGGACCGGCTTCTCCGGATCATCCTCACGGCGGCCACCATGGGAGGCACCGGCCTCGGCTTCAACCGGGCCATCCTGCTCCTCACCAATGAACGCGCAAACGTGCTCCAGGGAATGATGGGGGTTGGCCCCTCGTCCTGGGACGAGGCCAACCGCGCCTGGACCGAGGTCGTCCGGAAGCATAAGAGCCTCATGGAGTGGATCCAGACCGGCGAGCTCTTCGAATCGAAGGACACGGAGTTCAATGCTCTTGCCCGGAGCATCCGCATCCCCCTCGAGCCCGGCGGCGGAATCCTGGCCCATACCGTCCTGGACAAGAAAGCATTCAATATCACGGACGCGGCCTCGGACCCCCACGTGCGGCATGCTCTCCTCGAGATGATCAAGGTCAACAGTTTCGCCACGGTCCCCCTCGTGGCCAAGAGCCGGGTCATCGGCGTGGTCCTCGTGGACAACCTGTTCACCCAGCGGCCCATCACGGACCATGACGTGCGATTCCTCAACATGTTCGCCCACCAGGCGGCCCTGGCCATCGATAACGCGATCATCCACTCGAACATGGAGACCATGAACCGCGAGATCCGGGCCATGCATGAGCAGGTGGCGCAATCCGAGAAGATGGCTGCCCTCGGCGCCATGATGGCCGAGATCACTCACGAGATCCGGAACCCCCTGGTCTCCATCGGCGGGTTCACCCGGCGTCTGGCGCGCAAGGTGACCGACCTGGACGCGAAAAAGTACATCGATATCATCCTGGGCGAGGTAGGCCGTCTCGAGGGCATCATCCATGACAACCTCGCCTATATCAAGAATGTGAACCCGCAGTTCTCCCTGTCGTCGCTGAACGCGGTCATCGCAGAGGTCCTCATGGTCTACGAGGACGAGCTCCGCCAGCGCGGGATCCGCATCGACCGTCAGCTGGCGGACGGGCTCCCCGAGCTGGAGATGGACCCCCAGCAGGTGAAGCAGGCGATCATCAACCTCATGACGAACGCCATGGAGGCGATGGAGAAAGGCGGTGTTCTCACGGTCCGGACCTATCCGCTGGCCGACAGGCGGGAGACCGCCCTGGAGATCGGTGATTCAGGCGCCGGCGTCTCGCCCGAGGCCATGCACAACCTGTTCAATCCCTATTACACTACGAAGGCACGCGGAACAGGCCTCGGGCTTCCCATCGCACACCGCATCATCAAGACACACAAGGGAACCATCGTGTTTCGCAACAAGGAGGCCGGCGGGGCCTTGTTCACCATTCTGCTGCCCTGGCCGCAGGAAAAAAAGTAACGGCCGCCTTGACCGGCAATATGCTATACTAGGGTTGAAACCCGTAGGGGAGGTCGGCATGGCGAAAAAGATCCTGGTAGTCGATGATGAAGAGAACATCTGCAAGCTCTACAAGGAAGAGCTCGAGGAGATGGGTTTCGAGGTCACGACCGTTCCGGACGGGAGCAGCGCCCTCGCGGCGATCGAAAAGTCCCGCTATGACCTCGTCACCCTGGACATGCGCATGAAGGGCATGGACGGCATCGAAACCCTCCGGAAGATGAAGGAACGGGATGCGAACCTCCCGGTCATCATCTCGTCGGCCTATGAGGAATACAAGAACGACTTCGGCTCCTGGGCCTCGGACGCCTACATCGTCAAATCCGCTGACACCGCCGCCCTCCGCGACACGGTCAAGAAGATCCTCGGATGAATCCAGGAGCGAGTACGCACCCCATGGCTTACCGCGGGGTTAGCGAGTGATTAGAATAAATTACATCCTTGAGGATCGAAGATTCATAGCCGTGGGCGGCGGGAAGCTTCAATCCAGGAGCGAGCGCGTCCCCCCGCAGCCTCTGCGAGGTCCTGCCCCCAGCGTTTACGAATGGAACCGCGAGTGCAGGAGTTGGCGAGCGATAAGGATAAATGACTTCCTTGAGGATCGAAGATTCACAGCAGTCTTCATCAGGAATCTTCACTGAAATACACGACGTACGCATCGAAAAACTGGTCTACGGCGGGGAAGGCATCGGCCGGCTCGCCTTGGGCAAGGCCGTGTTCGTCTCCGGTGTGCTTCCGGGCGAGCTCGTCCGCGCCAGGATCACGGGGAAGCGGAAGGGCGTCTTCCACGCCGTCACCCAAGAGGTACTCGAGCCCTCTCCTGACCGTGTCTCCCCGCCCTGCAGCGGCGAGAAACAGTGCACGGGAGCGACCTGGCCTTTCATCGCCTACCCCGCGCAGTTGTGCTTGAAAGAAAAGATCCTCCTCGACACCATCCAGCGCACCGGCGGCATGGCCCCGAAGCATGCCCTGCCTATCATTCCTTCTCCAAAGACCGACCATTACCGGCTGCGCACCCAGTTCAATGTCCGGACGGAAAAGGGCACACAGCGCCTCGGATTCTTCCGGCAGGGCTCCTACAGCCTCGTCGAGGTCGAGGACGCCTTCCTCATCCATCCCCTCATCAACAAGACGCTCGCTGCCGTCAGGAAGCTCGTGAACCTTCTCCCGCCGCTCCTGGAGGTCCACCTCAATGCAAGCCCCGCGGGAGAGGTCCACCTGCTCCTGTTCGGCGCCGAAGATACGTTCCGGCTACAGGATAATTTCTTCGCAGGCCTTCAGGAGTCCGTTCCGGAGGTCATCGGCATAACAGGCTTCGCAAAGAAGAGGAAGGCCTTCTCCCTCGGCAAGAATATCATGACGCTCGAGGTGGAGGGATTGACACTGCACGCCACGGAAGGGAACTTCTTCCAGGTGAACTGGGACCAGAACCGTAACATGGTCAGGACCGTCCTGGACTTTGCCGGGCCGGCAGGCAACGAGACCGTGCTGGACCTCTACTGCGGCATCGGGAACTTTTCGCTCCCCCTGGCAAAACAGGCCGGGAAGGTCATCGGCATCGAATCCGGCTATTCGGCCATCGAGGACGCCAGGAAGAACGCACAGCTCAACAACATCACGAACGCCGAGTTCTTCGCCGACGACCTGCAGAGAGGACTCAAGCCTTTGCTTGAGCGCAAGCTGAAGGCCGAGGTGGTCGTGCTCGACCCGCCCCGTGCCGGCGCCACGCTCAAGACCCTGGAGCGCATTCTCGCTTTTGTCCCGCGGAAGATCGTCTACGTCTCGTGCAACCCATCCACCCTCGCGCGGGACCTCAAGTTCTTTCACCTCTTCGGCTTCCGCCTCCACCGTCTGCAGCCCGTGGACATGTTCCCCTGGACTTATCACATCGAGTGCGTGGCAGAGATGGTGCGGGAAGAATGAAAAAGAACTCCGCTTCATAGCGGTCTAGTATGATGCTGCGA